>DASRTO010000720.1:0-13654 GCA_035655915.1 Anaeromyxobacteraceae bacterium | reverse complement strand
CGAAGTCGCGGTGGAACCGGTCCGGGGCCGAGACCTGGAGCCGGCTCCCATCCTCGGCCACCACCCGCAGCGGGGCGAACCAGCGCTGGTACAGGTCGGGGCGTAGCCGGCCGCGCAGGTACTGATCGAGGAGCGACCAGTGGGACTCCGCCGCTCTCGCGTCCCCGGCCACCGCGCGCGCTTCCATGTAATGCCTCCGCCCCCCGTTGCGGGAAGACACGTCCCCGGCCGCGATGCGGACGCGGCGTTCACTATTGGTGTATAGGAACCAATCCGTGCCGCCAGCGCGACGGCGCGAAGGCGACTCTTTAACGCCCTCGCGGCGGCGAGATCAAGGGTCTCTCGCCTCGCTCTCGAAAGGACGGGGATTTTGGGACGGGGCGCGCCGCCGTGACGCGACACGTGGCTCGATGGGGGGCGGAGGTGCCCGGCATCCTTGACAGAAGGCGGCCAATCGGGGAGTTTGCCGCGCCATGAAGCGGACCTATCAGCCCAAGAAGGTCAGGAGGAGCCGGACCCACGGGTTCCGGCGCCGCATGAAGACCCCGGGAGGCCGGAGCGTCATCAGGCGGCGCCGCGCCAAGGGGCGCCGGCGCCTGGCCGTGGTGTCCCACAGGAAGTAGGAAAGGGCGGTGCGACTCGGCAAGGCGGCGCGGCTCGGGCGCCGCCGGGAGTTCCTGGCGGTGCAGCAGCGCGGGAGGCGCCTTCATACCGGGTCCCTGGTGGTGCTGGCGCTCCGATCGGGGGCGGGGCGGGCGCGCCTGGGCGTCACCGTGTCGGGCCGGATCGGCAATGCCGTGACGAGGAACCGGATCAAACGCTGGGTGCGGGAGGCCTTCCGCGCCGTGGCGGCGGGCCTGCCCGCCGTGGACGTGGTGGTGGTGGCCCGGCCGGGCGCGGAGCGGGCCGGCCTGGCCGGGGCTCGGGCGGCGCTGGACTCGGCCCTGGAGCGGCTCCGGGCGGAGGGCGCCCGGTGAGCCCGGCCGCCCGCCTGCTGCACTGGCTGGTGCGCCAGTACCGGCGCTGGATCTCCCCCCTGCTCCGGGCCGAATGCCGCTTCTACCCGAGCTGCTCGGCCTACGCGGCCGGGGCGCTGGAGCGGCACGGGGCCGCTCGCGGCGCCTGGCTCGCGGCCCGCCGCGTGCTGCGCTGTCACCCCTTCCACCCGGGCGGGGTGGACCCCGTCCCCTAGCGAGGTCAGGGAGCCCCATTGCAGAACTACCGCCAGATCGTCATCGCGGCCGTGCTGTCGGTCGCGATCTTCGTCGCCTGGGACTACTTCGTGCTGCGGCCGCAACGCGAGGCGGCGCAGCGGCGCGAGGCGCATCCGGCGCAGGTCACCTCGCCCGACGGCGGCGCCCCGGTCCCGCCCCGGGCGCCGGAGCAGGCTGCGCCCGCCCCGCCCCCGGCGGCTCCCCCGCCCAGCGCGCCCGAGGAGCTGGCGGTGCTGCAGAACGACGACTTCAAGGCCACCTTCACCACCTGGGGCGGCGCGCTCAAGGATCTGGAGCTCAAGGGGCGCAAGTACCGGCGGGTCAAGGACGGGCACGACGACCCGGTGCGCCTGGTGGTGGTAACCGACGGCGACCCCTGGCCGCTGGCGCTGGTGCCCTCGCCGGAGCTGGGCGGAGGGGCCGACCTCACCACCGACCCGGCGGCGCGGACCCCCATGCGGCTCGTCTCCCACGACGCGAGGAGCGTGGTCTTCGAGGGGCGGGTGGCCGGGGTTGGCCTGCGCAAGCGCTTCGTCCTGGCGGGGCGGCCGTTCCAGATCGACGCCGAGGTGTCGGTCATCGGGGCCGAGCGGGCCGGGGCGGTGTCGCTGCTCGTGCCGAGCTTCATGCCGCCCGACGCCCCCAAGCCGGGCTTCTTCTCGGGGGGCGAGGTGTTCGAGTCGGTGACCCCGGTGTGCCGGGCCGGCGGGAAGACCGAGCGCTACGGCCACAAGGAGGCGGTGGAGCGGTTCGCGGGGGCCACCAGCTGGGGAGGGCTCGACCAGCACTACTTCGCCACCCTGGTCATCCCCCGCGAGCCGTCCGGGGAGTGCTCCTTCGTGCGGGGGCGGAAGGAGGGGTCCGCCTGGGCGGTGTGGCGCGTCCCGGTGCCCCAGGGCGCGAGCACCCTGTCCTTCGAGATCTTCGCCGGCCCGAAGCAGCTCGACCTGCTGCGCACCTACGGGCGGGACCTCGACACCGTCATCGACTACGGCGCGGTGGCGAACCTCTTCGCCTTCATCGCCCGCCTGCTCTTCTGGCTCATGCGCTGGTTCCACGGCCTGGTGCACAACTGGGGCGCGGCCATCATGCTGCTCACCTTGACGGTGCGGCTGGTGCTCTATCCACTAACCGTGAAACAGATGCACTCCATGCAGAAGATGAAGGAGCTGCAGCCGGAGATCGAGAAGCTGAAGCAGAAGTTCGGCGCCGACAAGGAGAAGCTGAACCAGGCGACGATGCAGCTCTACCAGGAGAAGAAGGTGAACCCCGCCAGCGGGTGCCTCCCCATCCTGATCCAGATGCCCATCTGGTTCGCGCTCTACGCCACCCTGCAGACCTCGGTGGAGCTGTACCGGGAGCCGTTCCTGTGGATCCAGGACCTGACCCGCTACGACCCCTTCTACGTCCTGCCGCTGGCCATGGGCGCGACCATGTTCGTCACCCAGAAGCTGGCGCCCCAGCCGGCCGACTCCACCCAGGCAAAGATCCTGCTCTACTTCATGCCGGGCTTCTTCACCTTCCTCATGCTGCGCCTGCCGGCGGGCCTGGCGCTCTACATCCTCTTCAACAACCTTCTCTCCATCGTGCAGCAGCAGTACATGTTGAAGAAGACCGCCGCGCCGGCTGCGCCGGCGAAGGGCTGACCAGGGGGCGCTCATGATCGAGAACCAGGGCCCGCCGCCGCCGCGCGAGGCGCCGGAGAAGGTGGAGCGGGCGAGAGCCTTCTGCGAGGAGCTGCTGCGGCGTATGGGGGCCCGGGTGGAGGTGGCGGCCCGGGAGACGCCGGAGGCCATCGGCCTCTCCCTCACCGCGGCCGAGGGGAACGAGGTGGAGCTGGGGTCGGCCCTCCTCGAGGCGCTGCAGTACCTCGTGAACCGGGTGGTGAATCCCCGCCCCGAGGGGCGCAAGTGGGTGAACCTGGACGTGGGCGGGTTCAGCGAGGACGCCGACCCGGTGGTGAAGGCCATGGCCCGGCGCCTGGCCGAGGCCGCCCGGCGCACCGGCAAGGTGCTGGCCATCGCCCCCATCAGCGCCCGCGAGCGGCGCCAGATCCACCTCTCCCTGGTGGGGGTGGAGGGGGTCTCGACCCGGAGCGAGGGGGAGGGGATCTTCCGGCAGTTGCTCATCGTTCCCTCGGGTGGGTCCGCGCGCAGCGGGGGCGCGGCCGGGAGCTAGGCGCCGTGGTCAAGGCCAGGACGCGGGAGGAGAAGCTCTTCGCGGCCGCGGTGCTGAAGCGCTCCTTCGCGCTCCGGGGCGAGGAGCACCGGGACGGCTTCACTTTCGTCTACGAGGGCGTGCTGCGGGACCTGGGGCTCGAGGACGCCGAGGTGGAGGACTACCTGGCCGACCACGCCGCCGAGGTGGACGCCGCCATCGGCCGCCACCGCCCATGAGCCCGGAGTTCGGGGAGGCGCTCGAGCAGGGCCTCTTGGCGCTCAGGCTGCCGGTGGACGAGGTCGCCCGGGGGCTCCTGGTCCGCTTCGCGGAACGGCTCCTCGCCTGGAACGCCAAGGTGAACCTCACCGCCGTGACCGACCCGGCGGAGCTGGCCGAGAAGCACTTCGTGGACAGCCTGGCCCTGCTGCCGCTGCTGGGCCCGGCCGCCACGCTCCTCGACGTGGGGAGCGGGGCCGGCCTCCCGGGGATGGCCCTCGCCTGCGCCCGCCGCGGGCTGCGGGTCACCTGCTGCGACGCATCCTCCAGGAAGGTGGCCTTCGTGAAGGCGGTCTCGGCCGAGCTCGGGCTCGACGTCCGCGCGGTGGCGGTCCGGGCCCAAGGCGACCCGGACCGCGAGGGGCTGCCCCTGGCGGAGGCGGTGGTGAGCCGGGCGCTGGCCGAGCCCGCGGAATGGATACCCCTGGGCGCGCGCTACCTGGCGCCCGCGGGGCGCCTCTTCGTCATGCTGGGGCAGAAATCGGAGGTTGGGCCCCTGGCCCGGCTCGGCGAGGAGGCCGGCGTGGCGCTGGAGGCGCTGGAGCGGTTCGTCCTGCCGCTCTCCGGGGCGCGGCGGGCCATCGCCCGCTTCCGGAGGGCGGGGGATGTTCCACGTGGAACATAGGGTACAGGCCGCGAAGCCCGAAGCCTGGCGTTCCACGTGGAACATCTGTCAGACCCCCGGGGCAGACTGCCGGCGTCCCGGGGAACCCGAAAAGCTCCGGGCGCTTGCGCCGGATCCGCGGCTCCAGTCATGCCGGCGCCAGCCGGCGCCAGATCGAGGAGAGAGCGAAACATGGGGCGCATCTACACCATCGCCAACCAGAAGGGCGGCGTGGGCAAGACCACCACCGCCGTGAACCTGGCCGCGTCGCTCTCGGCCGGGGAGCGACGCACCCTGCTGGTGGACCTGGACCCCCAGGGCAACGCCGGCTCGTCGCTGGGGGTGGCGCGGGACGAGGTGGGCGACAGCGTCTACGAGGTCCTCCTCGACCACCGCCCCGTCCGCGAGGTGGTGCGCAAGACGGAGCTCAAGTTCCTGGATCTCGTCCCGGCGTCGCGACACCTGGTGGGCGCTGAGCTCGAGCTGGCCTCCGCCGAGCGCCGCGAGTACCGGCTCAAGGACGCGGTGGACGAGGTGGCGAGCGAGTACGAGTACGTCATCGTGGACTGCCCGCCCTCCCTGGGACTGCTCACCCTGAACGGCCTGGTGGCGGCGCAGGGGGTGCTGGTGCCGCTGCAGTGCGAGTACTTCGCGCTCGAGGGACTGGCCGACATCCTGCGCACCATCGAGCTGGTCCGGGCCGCCCAGAACCCGGGCCTCACCGTCGACGGCATCCTGCTCACCATGTACGGGCAGAACAACCTGGCGGCCCAGGTGGCGGAGGAGATCCGGAGCCACTTCTCGGGGCAGGTCTTCGAGACCGTCATCCCCCGCAACGTGCGGCTCTCGGAGAGCCCGTCCCACGGCAAGCCCATCCTGCTCTACGACGTCACCTCCAAGGGCTGCCAGAGCTACCTGGAACTGGCCCGCGAGGTGGTGCGGCGCTCCGCCGGCGAGAGGAGGGCCGCTCCGTGACCGGCGCCGACAAGCGCCGCCCGGCGCTGGGGCGCGGCATGGCGGCGCTCCTCGGGAACGCCGCCGCGCCGGTTCCCGCCGGGCGCAGCGTGCTGCAGCTCCCCATCGAGGCGGTGGAGCGCAGCCACGCCCAGCCGCGCAAGCGCTTCGACGAGCGGGAGCTGGAGGAGCTGGCCGCCTCCATCCGCGAGCACGGCGTCGTGGCGCCCATCCTGGTGCGCCGCGACGGCGCCCGTTACCGCATCGTGGCCGGGGAGCGGCGCTGGCGGGCGGCCCAGCGCGCCGGCCTCCGCGAGATCCCGGCCCTGGTGCGGGAGGCCAGCGACCGCGAGGCCTTCGAGCTGGCGCTGGTGGAGAACTTGCAGCGCGCCGACCTGAACGCCATCGAGGAGGCCGAGGCCTACGAGGTGCTGACCCGGGACCACGGCCTGACGCAGGAGGCGGTGGCGGGGCGGGTGGGCAAGGACCGCTCCACCGTCGCCAACGCCCTGCGGTTGCTCAAGCTGCCGCCGGAGGTGCGGCAGCTGGTGCGGGAGGCCAGGCTGGAGATGGGCCACGCCCGGGCGCTCCTGCCGCTGGAGCAGGGCGAGGTCATCCGGCGCGCCGCCGCCCAGGTGGTGCGGGAGGGGCTCTCGGTGCGGGCCACCGAGGCGCTGGTGCGGCGCCTCCTCCGCCCCGTCGCCGCGCGCGAGGGGGCGGGCCGCGACTCGCCGGGCCTGCGCGACCTGACGCAGCGGCTACAGCGCCGGCTGGGGGCGCGCTGCCGGGTGGTGCCGCGCGGCGCGGCGGCCGGCCGGCTGGAGATCGAGTACACCTCGCTCGAGGAGCTCGACGGGATCCTGGCTCGCATCGGAGCTTGACCCGGCCCTCGCCGCGGCCCGGTGGTGCGTCGCGGAGGCGGGGAGGCGCGCCGGCGCGCGACCTGCGCCGCTCTCGCACACCGCCCCGGGGCGCCGGGTGGACGGCGGCCCGACTCGGTGCTAGCAGTAGCCAGCCACAGAGCGAAGCGAGGAGCCCCCAAGCCATGGCCATGCTGAAGCGCGACGACGCGCCGTTTTCCCCCGCCCCCACCGCCGGCGACCTGAACGCCCTGCTGGGGCGCGGCTCGGAGTTCGAGGGCAAGCTGACCTTCGAGGGGACCGTCCGCATCGACGGGAAGTTCACCGGCACCATCCTCACCGATGACACCTTGGTGGTGGGGGAAGGCGCCAAGGTGAGCGCCGAGGTGACCTGCGGGACCATCATCGTCCACGGCGAGGTGGTGGGGAACATCCGCGCCCGCGGCGCCGTCGAGCTGCACCAGCCGGCGCGGGTGCGCGGCAACATCGAGACCCCCTCGCTCTCGGTGGACCGGGGGGTGATCTTCGAGGGCCAGGCCAAGATGGAAAATCTGGAGAAGATCCCCTCCACGCGACCGGCGGCCACCCCAGCACCGCCAGTGAACCTGTAGCCGGTCCTCCCCGGTCCGCTCCGCGCGTCCGCGGCCGGGGGATCGGTTGGCGCGGCGCCCGAGCCCACGACGCGCCCGCGGTGCCCGGGCGGGCCCTCCTTCACTCCTGGAAAACAACGCGGGGGCGGACCGCGCGAGGCGGTCCGCCCCTGGAAGGGTCCGCCGGCGCGAGCGCCCGGGCGTCAGGCCACCTTGACCTGGATGGCCTTGGGCTTGGCCTCTGGCTTCTTGGGCAGGTGGATCACCAGCACGCCGTTCCTGGTCTCGGCGCGGATCTTCTCCGGGTCCACGGTGCCCGGGAGCGAGAAGGACCGGGTGAAGGTGCCGTAGGCCAGCTCCACGCGGTGGTAGTTCTCCTTCTTCTCCTCCTTCTCCAGCTTGCGCTCACCCTTCACGGTGAGCACGCCGTTCTCGAAGCGGATGTCCACGTCCTTGGGGTCCACCCCGGCCAGCTCGGCGCGGACGGTGACCTCCTCGCCGTCCTCGTAGATGTCGCAGGCGGGCGTCCAGCCCACGGACTCGGTGGTCCGGGCGAAGCGGTCGTCGAAGAGCCGCGTCATCTCCTCCTGCAGGCGCAGCACGTCACGGAAAGGGTCCCAGCGGGTCAGCAGTGCCATGTTTTCGTTCCTCCTTTTTTTCGACCGGAACGTAAGTCGCGATCCGGGAGTGTCAAACCCCGGCAGGGCGCGAGCTAAGTCCCGGTCACGCGGCCTCTTTCCGCTTGACCGGCGGCGCGGCGGCGTGCTAGGTAGCGCGCCCCCCATGATCACCGGATCGATCGCGCGCCGTTACGCGAAAGCGCTGTTCGCCCTGGCCGAGGAGAGGGGCCGCCTCGAGCCCTGGCTCGAGTCCCTGACGGCGCTGGAGCAGGCCGTGGCCGCCTCGGCGGACCTGCGCGATGCCCTCTCGAACCCCGTCTACGCCAAGGACGAACGGCGGGCGCTCGCCGGCGAGCTGGCCCGGGCGCTCCGGCTCGACGACGAGCCGCGAAACCTCATGGCGCTCCTGGCCGACCGCGGCCGCCTGGAGAGCCTGCTCGGGGTGGTGGACCACTTCCGCGCCCTGGCCGATCGGAAGCTGGGGCGCGTGCGCGCACGGGTGGTCTCGGCGGTCCCGCTGGCCGAGGCCTCGGCCCGCGAGATCGCCGCCCGGCTGGCCCAGGCCGCCCGGGCCGAGGTGATCCTCGACCAGGCCGTCGATCCCTCCATCCTCGGCGGGGTGATCGCCCAGGTGGGCAGCCTCACCTACGACGGTTCCGTCCGCACCCAGCTCGAGGAGCTGCGCCGCTCCCTCACCCGCTAGCCTCCCGATTCCAGGAGAACCAGGAATGCAGATCCGCGCCGACGAGATCAGCCGCATCATCCGCGAGCAGATCAAGGACTACGGGAAGAAGGTGGACGTCGCCGAGACCGGGACGGTCCTCTCCCAGGCCGACGGCGTGGCCCGCATCTACGGCTTGGCCGGGGCCGCCGCCGGCGAGCTGCTCGAGTTCCCCCACGGCGTGCGCGGGCTGGTGCTGAACCTGGAGGAGGACAACGTCGGCGCCGCGGTCATGGGGCACGCCGAGGCCATCCGCGAGGGCGATCCGGTGAAGCGCACCGGCCGCATCGCCGAGGTGCCGGTGGGCGAGGCGCTCCTGGGCCGGGTGGTGGACGGGCTCGGCAACCCCATCGACGGGCGCGGGCCCATCCAGGCCAAGCAGACCCGCAAGATCGAGATCAAGGCCCCCGGCATCGTGAAGCGCAGGTCTGTGCACGAGCCCATGCAGACCGGCCTCAAGGCCCTCGACGCCCTGGTCCCCATCGGACGCGGCCAGCGCGAGCTCATCCTGGGCGATCGGCAGACCGGCAAGACCGCGGTGGCCATCGACACCATCATCAACAACAAGGGGCAGAACCTCCAGTGCTTCTACGTGGCCGTCGGGCAGAAGCAGTCGACGGTCGCGCGGGTGGTGGACAAGCTCACCCAGTACGGGGCCATGGACTACACCACCGTGGTGGCCGCCAGCGCCTCGGACCCGGCCCCCATGCAGTACCTGGCCCCCTATACCGGGGTCACCATGGCCGAGTACTTCCGCGACTCCGGCCGTCACGCCCTCATCGTCTACGACGACCTCTCCAAGCACGCGGTGTCCTACCGGCAGCTGTCGCTGCTCCTGCGGCGGCCGCCCGGGCGCGAGGCCTTCCCCGGCGACGTCTTCTACCTCCACAGCCGGCTCCTGGAGCGCGCCGCCAAGCTCTCTGACAAGGAGGGCGGCGGCTCGCTCACCGCGCTCCCCATCATCGAGACCCAGGCCGGGGACGTGGCGGCCTACATCCCCACCAACGTCATCTCCATCACCGACGGCCAGATCTTCCTGGAGACCGACCTCTTCTACCAGGGACAGCGCCCGGCCATCAACGTGGGCATCTCGGTGTCGCGGGTGGGAGGCAACGCCCAGGTGAAGGGTATGAGACAGGTGGCCGGCATGCTCAAGCTGGAGCTGGCCCAGTACCGCGAGCTGGCGGCCTTCGCCCAGTTCGGCTCCGACCTCGACAAGGCCACCCAGGAGACCCTGGCCCGCGGCGAGCGGCTCATGGAGGTGCTGAAGCAGCCCCAGTACCAGCCCATGCCGGTGGAGAAGCAGATCATCCAGATCTACGCCGGCACCCAGAAGGACGAGAGCGGGGCGAACTGGATCCGCAACGTCCCGGTGGACCAGGTGGGGCGCTACATGAAGGAGCTCGGCGAGTTCCTCGACGGGCGCCACCCGGAGATCGTGAAGGCGGTGGCCGAGAAGAAGCAGCTCGACGACGGGCTGCGCAGGCAGATCGACGCCGCCTTGAAGGAGTTCCGCGAGATCTTCCAGTCCGAGGCCGAGAAGGCCTAGCGGCCGCGCCTCCGAAGGGGTCGCACGGTGCCCTCCCTCAGAGACATCCGCAAGCGGATCCGCTCGGTCCGGTCCACCCAGCAGATCACCAAGGCCATGAAGATGGTGGCCGCGGCGAAGCTCAGGCGCGCCCAGGACGCCATCACCCGCGCCCGTCCCTACGCCAACCTGCTGGAGCAGGCCATCGGCCACATCGCCCGGCGCGCCGCCGCCGAGGAGACCCCGGCCCACCCGCTGCTCGCGGTCAGGCCGCCCAGGGTGGCGGAGCTGGTAGCCATCACCTCCGACCGCGGCCTGGCCGGCGCTTTCAACGCCAACATCGTCCGGCGCGGCCAGCGCTTCATCGTGGAGACCGCCGACAAGTACGAGCGGGTGCTGCTCTCCACCATGGGTCGCAAGGGCCGCGACTTCGTCAGGGCCCGCAAGCTCCCCCTGCGCAAGGACTACACCGGCATCCACGGCCACCTGACCTTCGAGCGCGCCGCCGCCGTCGCCGACGAGTTCGCCGAGCGCTACCTCGCCGGCGAGGTGGACGTGGTCTTCCTGCTGTACACCGAGTTCAAGAGCGCCATCTCGCAGAAGGTGACCCTGAGGCAGCTCCTCCCGGTGGCCACCGAGGAGGGCGCCGGCGACGCCGGGTCGGGCGTGGACTTCATCTACGAGCCGGCTCGGGACCAGCTCCTGCGGGACCTCCTGCCGCGCCACCTGCGCATCCAGGTGTGGCGGGCCCTGCTCGACTCGGCCGCCAGCGAGCACGGCGCGCGCATGACCGCCATGGACGCGGCCAGCCGCAACGCCAAGGAGCTCATCGGCAAGCTCACCCTCCAGTACAACCGCGCCCGCCAGGCCTACATCACCAAGGAGCTGATGGAGATCGTGGGTGGGGCCGAGGCCCTGAAATGACGGATGGCGGGGGCTCGTCCCCCGCCGGCGCAACCCGAGAGGTAGGGCGTGGGCTCGTCCCCCGCCCAGGATGGGAAGGATGAACGACATGGCCCAGACCCAGCAGGAGAACGGCAGGATCACCCAGGTCATCGGCCCAGTGGTGGACGTGGAGTTCCCGCCCGGCGCCCTGCCCCCCATCTACACGGCGCTGGCGGTGACCAACCCCGGCATCGACCAGCGCCAGGACAACCTGGTGCTGGAGGTGGCGCAGCACCTGGGCGAGAACACCGCCCGCTGCGTGGCCATGGACTCGACCGACGGCCTGGTGCGCGGCATGCCGGCCCGGAACACCGCCCAGCCCATCACCATGCCGGTGGGCAAGGAGGTGCTGGGGCGGATCCTCAACGTGGTGGGCGAGCCGGTCGACGAGCGCGGCCCGGTGACCGCCACGGAGCGCCGCCCCATCCACCGGCCGCCGCCGACCCTCACCGAGCAGAACGTCAAGATCGAAGCCTTCGAGACCGGCATCAAGGTCATCGACCTCCTGGCCCCGTACCTGCGCGGCGGCAAGATCGGCCTCTTCGGCGGCGCCGGGGTGGGGAAGACCGTGCTCCTCATGGAGCTCATCCGCAACGTGGCCACCGCCCGGGGCGGCTTCTCGGTGTTCGCCGGCGTGGGGGAGCGGACCCGCGAGGGGAACGACCTCTACCACGAGATGATGGAGTCGGGCGTCATCAAGAAGGACGACCTGGGCAAGAGCCAGTGCGTGCTGGTCTACGGCCAGATGAACGAGCCGCCCGGCGCCCGCGCCCGGGTGGGCCTGTCGGCGCTGGCCATCGCGGAGTACTTCCGCGACGACGAGGGGCGCGACATGCTCCTCTTCATCGACAACATCTTCCGCTTCACCCAGGCTGGCTCCGAGGTGTCGGCCCTCCTGGGCCGCATCCCCAGCGCGGTGGGCTACCAGCCGACGCTCTCCACCGACATGGGCGAGCTGCAGGAGCGCATCACCTCCACCAACAAGGGCGCCATCACCTCGGTGCAGGCCATCTACGTCCCCGCCGACGACCTCACCGACCCGGCCCCGGCCACCACCTTCTCGCACCTCGACGCCACCACCGTGCTCTCCCGGGCCCTGACCGAGATCGGCATCTACCCGGCGGTGGACCCGCTCGACTCCACCAGCCGCATCCTCGACCCCGGCGTGCTCGGCCTGGAGCACTACACGGTGGCCCGGCGCGTCCAGGAGATCCTGCAGTCCTACAAGGACCTGCAGGACATCATCGCCATCCTGGGCATGGACGAGCTCTCCGAGGAGGACAAGCTCACGGTGGCGCGGGCCCGCAAGATCCAGCGCTTCCTCTCCCAGCCCTTCCACGTCGCCGAGCAGTTCACCGGCAACGCCGGCAAGTACGTGAAGCTCGGCGACACCATCCGCGGCTTCAAGGAGATCGCCGACGGCAAGCACGACGACCTCCCCGAGCAGGCCTTCTACATGGTGGGCACCATCGAGGAGGCCGTGGAGAAGGCCAAGAAGCTGGCGGCGGGGTAGCGAGGCGACGCCATGCCCCTCACCCTCGAGATCGTCACCCCCGAGCGGCGGATCCTCTCGGCCGTCGCCTGCGACGAGGTGCGCGCCCCCGGCGCCGGGGGCGGCTTCGGCATCCGCCCCCGCCACGCCCCCTTCATGACCGCGCTGGAGCCGGGCCGGCTCACCTACGTGGCCGGCGGCCAGGAGCACCACTTCGCGGTGGGGGGCGGCATGCTGCAGGTCGCCGACGACCGGGTGCTGGTGCTGGCCGACACCGCCGAGGAGGCCGCCGAGATCGACGTGGAGCGGGCCGAGCGGGCCTTCCGCGAGGCCACCGAGCGACTGCGCAGCCTCACCGAGCAGGACGAGCACCACCCCGTCGAGTCGGCGCGGGTGCGCCGCGCCGCGGCCCGGCTCCACGTGGCCGGCAAGCTGTAGGGCGGGGGCTCACGGGAAGCGACTGCCGCGATCACACGGCCGCCGCCGGCGACAGCTCGTGGCCGTCGATCCCGGGCGGCCGCCGCGGCAGCCACAGCCGGAAGGTCGCGCCCGAGCCGGACTGGGAGTCCGCCTCGATGCGGCCCCCGAGGCTGCGCATGATGCCGTAGGTCATCGCAAGGCCCATGCCGCGCCCGGTCCCGACGGGCTTGGTGGTGAAGAAGGGGTCGAAGATGCGGGGCAGGTGCTCGGGGCGGATGCCCGGGCCGGTGTCGTTCACCGAGACCAGCACCCCGGCCGTGGTCGGCCGCAGCGCCACCCGCACCTCGCCCTCAGGGCCGGCCGCCTCCAGGGCGTTGCGGAGCACCGCCCCGAGCGCCTCGGCCACCAGGTGGCGGGCCGACCGGATCAGGATCTCGCCGCCGCTCTCCACGGCGAGGCGAGTCCCGCCGCCCGGGGCCAGGACCTCCCAGGCGCGCCGCACCTCGGCCTCGAGGTCCACCTCCTCCGCGGGAGCGGACTGCGTGGCGGCGAAGGTGCGCAGGTCCCGGGCCACCCCGTGCAGCCGGGCCGCGCCGGCGGCCATCTCCGCCAGGATGTCCAGGGCCTCGGAGATGGGGGTCTGGCAGGCCGCCGCCAGGGTCTCGCGCCGGCCCTCGGGAACCGCAGCCAGCAGCCGGTCCAGGGCCCCGCGGAGCTCCCCCAGCGAGGCCGCCGCGGAGGTGGCTCCCGACTTGAGGCAGGCCAGCGGGCCGTTCATCTCGTGGGCCAGCCCCGCCACCAGGGTGCCGACCGTCGCCAGCTTCTCGGCGCGGACCAGCGACTGCTGGGTGGCGGCCAGCGTCCGGTTCGAGTCCTCCAGGGCCCGGCTGCGCTCCTCGAGGTCGTCCATGGCCCGGCGCAGCCGCAGCAGCGAGTTCACCCGGGCCAGCAGCTCCCGGCGCCGGATGGGCTTCACCAGGTAGTCGTCGGCGCCCAGCTCCAGCCCCTGGGCGCGCGCCTCCCCGTCGGAGACGCAGGTGAGCATCACCACCGGGATGCCCGCCAGGGCCGGCTGGGCCCGGAGCAGCCGCACCAGCTGGTAGCCGTTCATGCCGGGCATGAGCAGGTCGGTCACGATCAGGTCCGGCGCGAACTCGCCGGCGCACGCCAGCGCTTGCGGGCCCGTGGCCACCAGCCGGCACTCGAACTCGGTTCCCAGGATCTGTCCCAGGAGCTCGCGCACCGAGTCCGAGTCGTCGCACACCAGCAC
>DASRTO010000719.1:0-3886 GCA_035655915.1 Anaeromyxobacteraceae bacterium | reverse complement strand
GCGCCGGGGGGGCCGGCCCGGTCTCCCCTTGGCGCCTTCCGGCCCGCAACAACTGAGCTTTTCCGTGACCCGCCGGCGGCGGCGGCCATCAGCGGCCGGGGGTCCCGGCGGCGAGCCGCGCTGGGGAGAAGGGGGCGAGGTCGAGCGGCGGGGGTCGGCCCAGCACCGCCGCGCTCACCGCGTCGGCCGTGATGGGCGTGAGCAGGATGCCGTTCCGGTAGTGGCCGGTGGCGTAGAACAGGCCCGGCACCGCCCCGGGGCCCAGGATGGGGCTCCCGTCCGGCGTGGCCGGCCGGAAGTTGGACCAGCACTCCACGAAGGGCGCCTGGGCGAGCCGGGGGGCGATCTCCACCGCCAGGCCCAGGACGTGGAGGAGCCCGCCGGCGGTGACGGCCTTCTCGAAGCCGACCTCCTCCATGGTCGCGCCGCACAGGATCCGGCCGTCGGCGCGGGGCACCAGGTATCCCTTCTCCGAGAAGACCACCCGCGAGAGGAGCGGCGGCCGCGTGTCGAGCACCCCCATCTGGCCGCGCACCGGCCGGACCGCGCCGGCCGGGAGGCCATGTCCCTCCACCTGCAGGCTCCAGGCGCCGGCCGCCAGCACCACCGCCCCGGAGGCGATGCGCCCCGTCTCGTGGTCCACCCCGGCGGCCTGCCCGCCCTCCACCGCCACGCGCCTCACCTGCCCGGTGAGGAAGCGGGCCCCAGCGCGCTGGGCGGCGATGGCCAGGGCCCGGCCGAGCAGGCGCGGGTCGAGGGAGGCCTCCTCCGGGAAGTAGAGGGCCCCGCGCGTCCGCTCCGAGAGCCCGGGCTCGAGCCGCCGCGCCGCGTCCCCGTCCAGCACCTCCGCGGCGATGCCACCCCTGGCGAGCTTCTCGGCCCGGGCCGCCAGCACCCGCGCCACCCCATCGTCGAACGCAACCTCCAGCGTGCCGCCGCCGCGGTAGCCCAGCCACAGCCCCGAGAGCCGCTCCACCTCGGCCGCGAAGGCCGGGTAGCGGTCCAGCGAGGCGGCGCACAGCTGGTAGAACGGCCCCGGCTCCAGCGCCTCGACGCCCGGGGAGAGGATGCCGCCCGCGGCGCTGGAGGCCTCGGCGCCGGGGATGGAGCGCTCCAGCACCAGCACCGAGCGCCCCGCCTGCGCCAGGCGCATGGCCACGGCCGAACCGATCACCCCCGCGCCGATGACCACCACCTCGGCCTGCATGGACGGCAAGGGTAGCGCCGACGCGGCCGGGGGGGAAGGCCGGGAGGCGCGGGGCGGCTATCGCCCGTCGAGGCCCGGGCGCAGGAGCCCGTGCAGGAGCAGGTCCGAGAGGTGGTTGCGCCAGGTCTCGCGCGGCGGAGGCGACTCAAAGAACGGCCGGGCCGCCTCCTGCGCCGAGGCGGCCAGGGCCGCCACCCCGCCGATGGTGACCGCGGCCATGAGCGGATCCAGGCCGGGCCGGAGCGAGGAGCCGTTGCCATGCGCCAGCGCCGCCACCGCCCGGCGCAGCGGCTCCACTACCGACGGGTCGCGCTCGATGAGCTGGGACAGAAACGGGGCGCCGTCGAGGTACTCGCGCACTAGGATCTGCCCGCCCTCCGGGTCGTCCAGGAGGGCGTCGAGGTAGGCCGCCACCACGCCCGGCGCCCCGCCGGTCTGCTCGAGCAGCTTGGCGACGGCGGAGTTGCTCGAGGTCCACACCGAGCCGAGCACGTCGAGGTACAGCGCCTTCTTGGAGGCCCAGTGCCGGTAGAGCAGGGCCACGTTGCAGCCGGCCCGCCGCGCGATGCCCTGCACTCGCGCGCCGTGGTAGCCGCGCATGGAGAACTCGGTGCGGGCCGCCGACCAGAGCCTGGAGGCGATCCCCTTCGGCGGCGCCGGGGCGCGTTCTGTGGTGGGAACGGGCTGCACGGCAAATGGGTACTTAAGCGCGCCACTTGACCGCCGTCAAGTCATGATCGACGTCAAGGGGTGGGGTCCGGAATGGGTGCCAGGGCTTCGGGCAGGGACCTTCCCGCCCTCTTCCCGCCTCGGCCCGTTTGAGCGAGCCTTCGAGGCCGGAGCCGGGCGTGCCGCGTACCATCATCCACCTGGATCTCGACGCCTTCTACGCGTCGGTGGAGCAGCTCGATGACCCGTCGCTGGTGGGGCGCCCGGTGATCGTGGGCGGGACCGGCCGCCGGGGGGTGGTGGCGGCGGCGAGCTACGAGGCGCGGCGCTTCGGCGTCCGGTCGGCCATGCCCACCGCCAGGGCCCGACGCCTCTGCCCGGAGGGGGTATACCTGCCGCCGCGCTTCGAGCGCTACGGGGAGCTGTCCCGGCGCGTGTTCGAGATCTACCGGCGCTACACGCCCCTCGTCGAGCCGCTCTCGCTGGACGAGGCCTTCCTGGACGTCACCGAGAGCCGGGCCCTCCACGGCTCCGGGCGCGAGGTGGCCGTGGCCGTGAAGCGCGCGGTGAGTGAGGAGACCGGCCTCACTGTCTCGGCGGGGGTGGCGGAGGTGAAGATGGCGGCCAAGATCGCCAGCGACCTCGGCAAGCCAGACGGGCTGGTGGTGGTCCCGGAGGGGGGCGTGGCGGCGTTCCTGGCCCGGCTCCCGGTGGGGCGGCTCTGGGGGGTGGGGGCGGTGACCGAGAAGGCGCTGCGCCGGCTGGGCATCGCCACCATCGGCGAGCTGGCGCGATTCCCGGAGGCGGTGCTGGCGGAGCGGTTCGGCGCCCACGGCCGGCACATGCATGCCCTGGCCCGCGGCGACGACCCGCGGCCGGTGGTCCCCGACGAGGCCGCCAAGAGCATCGGCGCCGAGGACACCTTCGAGGAGGACCTCACCGGGATGGAGGCGCTCTGGCCCAGGCTCCTCGACCAGGTGGAGCGGGTGGCGCGGCGGCTGCGCGCCGCCGGCGAGCGCGGCCGCACCGTGACCCTCAAGCTCAAGTACTCGGACTTCACGCTGGTGACCCGCCGCTGCACGCTCCCCGAGCCCACCGATGACGCCCGCGCCATCGCCGAGGCCGTCCGGCTGGACCTGGCCCGGGCCGACCTGTCGCGGCCGGTGCGGCTCACCGGCGTGGCGGTCTCGGGCTTCGAGGGCCAGGGTCGGGCGGAGGGCGATCAGCTCGGCCTCTTCGAGCCGCGCCGCGCCCCGGGAGGGCGAGGTCGGCGCGACCGCCTCAACGCCGCCCTGGACGCCATCGCCGGCCGGCACGGCGACGACGCGGTCAGGCCGGCCACGCTGCTAGGACGACCCGAGCCGGAGCCGCAGGGGCCCCGGGGCAGGCGAGGCGGCGCGCGGTGACAGCCTGGCCCGCCACGGCGGAGGCGCTGGAGCGCGAGGAACGGCGGCTCCTCGCGGCGCGGCCCGAGCCGTGGACGCTGCCGGCGGCGCCGGGGACGGTGGGGGCCTGCGCCGTGGTCTACGGGCGCGGCGGCGCGGGCCGGGGCGAGGCGGGTGAGGCCGCCTTCGCCGGCGCGGCGCTGTGGCGGGAGGGGCGGGCCCTCTCCACGGTCGCGGCCAGCGGGCCCGCTCCGGCGCCGTTCCAGTTCGGCCGCCTCGCCCTGCGCGAGGGGCCGCTGCTCGAGGCCGCGGTGCGCCGGCTCCCGGAGCGGCCGGAGGTGCTCCTGGTCCAGGCCGGCGGCCGCGATCATCCGCGCGGCTGCGGGCTGGCGGTGCTGCTGGGTGCCGCCCTGGACCTGCCCACCGCCGGCGTCACCGGGGAGCCGCTCCGCGCCGCCGGACCGCCTCCCGCCCTGCCAGCGGGATCGCTCTCGCCGCTCCTGCTCGGCGGCGAGCTGGTGGCCTGCTGGGTCCGCACCCGCGCCGGCGTCAGGCCGGTGGTGGCGCACGCCGGCTGGCGGGTGGCCGCCGAGACCGCCGCAGCGTTGGTGCTGGCTTGCGTCCG
>DASRTO010000718.1:0-5159 GCA_035655915.1 Anaeromyxobacteraceae bacterium | reverse complement strand
CTCACCACCTCGCCCGCAGCCGCGCCGCCCAGGCCTCGGGGGCCTCGGTGTGCGCCTCGTCGCCGACGAGCTTGGGGCCGAACCAGGTGTCGTAGTTGGCGTAGAGCGGCCGGAAGGCGGGCCGGGAGCACAGCCTGGCCTGGAGCCAGAACTCGCCGCCCTGCCCGGGGTGCGGGCTGGAGAGGAAGGCCAGCGTGAAGGGATGGGTGCCGCTCTCCTCGTAGAAGCCGATCACCTTCGAGATGCCGCGGGCCAGGCCCTCGGCCTCCGCCTCGTCCATCTCGGCGAGGCTGGAGACGCCGGGCAGGAGCCCCCACACCTCCTTCTGGTGGGCCGGCGCCCAGGCGGCGAGCCACTCCACCCGGCCGGTGGTCCCGAGGTGGCGCGCCGCCAGGGCTCGCTCCCGCTCCACCAGCGCCTCCCAGTAGCAGCGGCCGGTGCGGGCCCGCCAGTCGGCGCCGAGGCCGAGGAGGCGGGAGAGGCCCGAGTAGGGGACGCCGCGGACGTGCACCTGGAAGTGGGGGTGCGGCACCGAGGAACCCCCGGGGTGGAGGAAGTTCATGCCGGCCAGGTGGTGCACCAGGGAGGGGTCGCGCTCGCGGACCCGCCGCACCAGCCTGGCCGCCGCCTGGATCGCGGTGGCCAGCGCGTCCACCGCGATGCGAGAGGGGAAGAGCACGTGCCCGCCCTGGTCGATCACCACCACCGAGTCGTGGGCGCACTTGGAGAAGAGGTTGGGCATGGCCACCGAGCGTCCCACTCGGAGCTGCCCCTCGGCGAGGAACTCGGGCGGGAAACGCGTGCCCCGCTCGGCGGCGACGCAGAAGGGACAGCCCTGGCGCGAGCGTTCCTCCAGCTCGCGCAGCCCGTCCAGGTCGGGCGCGCCCAGGAAGGCGCGGGCCTTCTCGGCCAGCGCCCCGTTCACCGAGGCCACCGTCCCGGTGAGTGGATCGGCGCGATGCTCGATCACCTGCTCCACCCGCTGGCCGGCGGGGTCGAGGAGCCAGGTGCGCTCGACGTGGGGCTGGAAGTCCATGCGGTCTCCTCGGCTCGGGCGGTGGCGGGCGGGGGCGCGCTCGAGCCAGCGTCGGGGCGCGGGACGCGGGGGGGCGCGCGCCGCATCACACCACGGCCGGCCAGGGGTGTCGACGCCAGGGGCCGGGAACGGGCTACCCGGCCCGCAGGATCTCGTCGAGCCGCCGCACCAGCTCGCCGCGGGTGAGCACCTCGTCCACGCCGGCCTCGGCGGCCCGCCGCATCAGGTCCGTCTCCAGATGACCCAGGAAGCCGACCACCCGCGCCGGCCCGGCCTGCTTGATGGCCCGCACGCCCTCGAGCACGCCCGGCTCGGAGAGGTCCGCCAGGATGGTGGCGCCCCCA
This sequence comes from Anaeromyxobacteraceae bacterium, assembly GCA_035655915.1. GTDB lineage: Bacteria > Myxococcota > Myxococcia > Myxococcales > Anaeromyxobacteraceae > DASTPH01. The sequence continues at coordinate 3,779 of DASRTO010000718.1, read as the reverse complement.
GCCTCGCTGGCCGCCTCCGGGAGCGGCGTCCCCCGCGGCGCGAAGCGCACCGGCAGGCCGAGCCGCTCGCTGGCGGCGTGGATCTTGGAGCGGAAGACCAGATCGCGGACGGCGACGAGGATCATGCCGCGGGTTGTATAGCGCCCGCGGCCGGGGCGGGCAGCGCCGCCGGCCGCGAGGCCGCCGCTGGGCGGCGCGGCGCCCCGCTGTGAATCGGTGGCTGGTCTGGATTAAGTGAGCGGCGGAGGCTCCACACCCAAAGGGGGCGCTCGCATGGATCACCAGCGACCGGACGCCGATCCCCAGGAGACGCGCGAGTGGCTCGAGGCCCTCGAAGGCGTGCTCGAGCGCGAGGGGCCCGAGCGCGCCCACTTCCTCATCGAGCAGCTCATCGACCGGGCGCGCCGCTCCGGCGCCTACCTGCCCTTCTCGGCCAATAGCGCCTACGTGAACACCATCCCGGTGGAGCGCCAGGCCCGCTTCCCGGGCGACTTCGCCATCGAGACCACCATCCGCCACTACATCCGCTGGAACGCCATGGCCATGGTGGCGCGGGCCAACAAGCACACCAACGTGGGCGGTCACATCGCCAGCTTCGCCTCGGCCGCCACGCTCTACGACGTAGGCTACAACCACTTCTGGCGCGCCGGGAGCGAGGAGCACGGCGGCGACCTGCTCTTCATCCAGGGACACTCCGCCCCGGGCATCTACTCCCGCGCCTTCCTGCTCGGGCTGGTTTCGGAGGAGCAGCTCCTGAACTTCCGCCAGGAGGTGGAGGGGAAGGGGCTGTCGTCCTACCCGCACCCCTGGCTCATGCCCGACTTCTGGCAGTTCCCCACCGTGTCCATGGGGCTCGGCCCGCTCATGGCCATCTACCAGGCGCGCTTCATGCGCTACCTGCAGGACCGGGGGTTGGCCGACACCGAGGGGCGCAAGGTGTGGGCCTTCACCGGCGACGGCGAGATGGACGAGCCCGAGTCCATGGGCGCCATCGGCATGGCCGGGCGGGAGAAGCTCGACAACCTCATCTTCGTGGTGAACTGCAACCTGCAGCGGCTCGACGGCCCGGTGCGCGGCAACGGCAAGATCATCCAGGAGCTGGAGGCCGACTTCCGCGGCGCCGGCTGGAACGTCATCAAGGTGATCTGGGGGCGCCACTGGGACCCGCTGCTGGCCCGCGACAAGTCGGGGGCGCTGGTGCGGCGCATGATGGAGGCGGTGGACGGGGACTACCAGGTCTACAAGGCCAGGCCCAGCCCCTACACCCGCGAGCACTTCTTCAACACCCCCGAGCTCAAGGAGATGGTGGCCGACCTCTCCGACGAGGACATCTGGCGGCTCAACCGCGGCGGGCACGACCCGTTCAAGGTTTACGCGGCCTACCACCAGGCGGTGAACCACCGGGGCGAGCCCACCGTGATCCTGGCCAAGACCGTGAAGGGCTACGGCATGGGCGAGGCCGGCGAGGGCATGAACATCGCCCACCAGGCGAAGAAGGTCCCGCTCGAGGCCCTGCGGGCCTTCCGCGACCGCTTCCAGATCCCGGTGCCCGACGACGAGCTGGAGGAGATCCCGTTCATCCGGCTCCCGGAGGGATCGAAGGAGCTGGAGTACCTGAAGGCCCGTCGGCGCGAGCTGGGCGGCGACCGGCCCAGGCGGCGGCGCCGGTCGTACCCGCTGGAGGTGCCGCCGCTCGGGGCTTTCGAGCGGCTGCTCAAGTCGAGCGAGGACCGGGAGATCTCCACCACCATGGCGCTGGTGCAGATCATCCAGATCCTGGCGCGCGACAAGGCCATCGGCAAGCGGGTGGTCCCCATCGTACCCGACGAGGGGCGCACCTTCGGCATGGAGGGGCTGTTCCGGCAGCTCGGCATCTGGAGCCACGTGGGGCAGCTCTACACGCCGGAGGACAAGGACCAGCTCGCCTTCTACCGGGAGGACCGGCAGGGGCAGGTGCTGCAGGAGGGGATCACCGAGGCCGGGTCCATGAGCGACTGGATCGCCGCGGCCTCGTCCTACTCGGTGCACGGCACCCCCATGGTCCCCTTCTACGCCTTCTACTCCATGTTCGGCTTCCAGCGGGTGGGCGACCTGGCCTGGGCCGCCGGCGACATGCGCTGCCGCGGCTTCCTGGTGGGCGGCACCTCCGGGCGCACCACCCTGAACGGCGAGGGGCTGCAGCACGAGGACGGCCACTCGCACGTCTTCTCGTCGGTGATCCCCAACTGCCACTCCTACGACCCGGCCTTCGCCTACGAGCTGGCGGTGATCGTCCAGGACGGGCTGCGCCGGATGCTGGCGGAGCAGGAGGACGCCTACTGGTACCTCACCGTCGCCAACGAGAACCATCGCCACCCGGCCCTGCCCGAGGGGGCCGCCCCCGGCGTCGTGCGGGGCATGTACCTCTTCCGCGCCGGCGGGAAGCCCGGAGGGAAGCGGCCGCGGGTGCAACTGCTCGGATCGGGGACCATCTTCCGCGAGGTGATGGCGGCGGCGGACCTCCTGGAGGCGGAGTGGGGCGTTGACGCCGACCTGTGGAGCTGCCCCAGCTTCACCGAGCTGGCGCGGGACGGGATGGCGGTGGCGCGGGAGAACCTGCGCCATCCCGGCGCCAAGCCGCGACGCTCGTACGTGGAGAGCTGCCTGGCGGAGCGGCCGGGCCCGGTGGTGGCCGCCAGCGACTGGGTGCGCGCCTGGCCGGAGCAGATCCGTCCCTACCTGGGCCGGCGCTACCTGGTGCTGGGCACCGACGGCTACGGTCGCTCCGACACCCGGGAGCGGCTGCGCCGCTTCTTCGAGGTGGACCGCTTCCACGTGGCGGCGGCCGCGCTCAAGGCCCTGGCCGACGAGGGGGCCGTCCCCGCGGCCCGGGCCGAGGAGGCCATGGCAAGGTACGGGATCGAGCCGGCCAAGCCGCCTCCCTGGACGGTGTAGCCCATGGACGCTCGCACCATCGACGTCGTCATCCCGGCCCTGAGCGGCTTCGAGGACGTCCCGGTGATCGAGGTGTACGTCAAGCCGGGCGACGTCGTGAAGCGCGACGACTCGCTGCTGACGCTCGAGTCCGACAAGGCCACCATGGACGTCCCGGCCCCCGAGGCCGGCACGGTGCGCGAGCTGGCGGTGAAGGTGGGCGACCGCGTCCGCGAGGGCAGCCTGGTGCTCCGGCTCGAGGCGGCGGAAGACGCCCCGGCGCGCCCCGCGGCGGAGTCGGCGGCTCCCGCGCCGGCCCGGCCCGGGCCTCCGCCGCAGCCGGCGGCGCCGGCCCCCGCGGCCGCCGCCCCGCCCCGGCCGGCGCCGTCCCTCTCCCCGCCGCGGCCGGCCGAGGTCCCGGCCGCGCCGATCCCGGCGCCGGAGGGCGAGGGCCACCGCGTGGCCCACGCCTCTCCCGCGGTGAGGAAGTTCGCCCGGGAGCTGGGGCTGGACCTGGCGCGCGTCGAGGGCACCGGCCCGAACGGCCGCATCCTGCTCGAGGACCTGCGACGCTTCGTGAAAGGGGCGCTGGGCGGCGGGGCGGCGCCCCCGCCCGGCGCGGGGGGGGCGCTGGGGCTGCCGCCCTGGCCGCACCTGGACTTCGCCCGCTTCGGCCCCGTGGAGCGGCGGCCGCTCACCCGCATCCAGAGGATCGCCGGGCCGAACCTGGCCCGCAACTGGGTGATGATCCCGCACGTCACCCAGCACGACGAGGCCGACATCACCGAGCTGGAGAGCTTCCGGGTGGAGCTGAACCGGGAAAACCAGGGGAGCGGGGTCAAGGTGACGCTGCTGGCCTTCGTGGT
>DASRTO010000717.1:0-1874 GCA_035655915.1 Anaeromyxobacteraceae bacterium | reverse complement strand
CGCGCTCGACGTGAAGTCGGCCACCGCCTCCGGCACCATCGTGGCGCTGGGCGACTCCATCACCGACGGCCGCTGCAGCACCCGCGACCCGGTCACCGGCGAGATCCCGGCCGACCAGTACCACCGCTGGACCGACGTGCTCGCCATGCGGCTCCAGGCGCGGTACGGCCGGTTCGCCCCGGCGGTCGCCAACGAGGCCATCGCCGGCAACCGCGTGGTGTCCGGCGGCAACGGCCCGCCGGCCCTGGTGCGCCTCCAGAACGACGTGCTCGATCGCGCCGGCCTCTCGGCGGTCATCTTCTACGAGGGCACCAACGACATCACCGGCGGCCAGACCGCCGACGGGCTCATCGCCGGCCTGCGGGAGGTCATCGACCGGGTGCACGCCGCCGGCGTCCCCATCTACGGCGGCACCGTCATCGCCCGCGGCCGACCGGCGCCCCTCACCGGCTGGACCGGTGCCATGGAGGCGGTGAAGGTCCAGGTGAACCACTGGTTCCACACCGAGGCCAACTTCGACGGCCTCGTCGAGTTCGGAGCGCTGCTGGCGGGGCCCATCGTCATCGGGAGCGACGCAGCGCCGGCCGAGTCGATGTGGGACGCCTGGAACTGCTTCGACTACACGCACCCCAACAAGTTCGGCCTGGAGGCGATGGGGAGCCTCGTCGACCTGGACCTCTTCAAGCCCGGTCGCGGCCCGCGCTGAAGACGACCTCCTACCCGGGACGCAAGAATCGGAAACTCGCGACAAGAAGCCGACGGATCTTCCTCCCGCCGGCTCCGTCTGATGTGATTCAGAAGTGGATGGCCCTGGCCCGGGCCACCTGGGCCCGGAACGCCTCGTGCCAGGTCTCGCCGGAGAGGCGGATGGCCAGCTCCACCACCAGGTGGCGGGGCTGCACGCCCAGCGCGGCGTTGCGCCCCAGCCCCTGCATGCAGGAGGGGCAATTGGTGAGGATGGCCGCCCCGGCCGGCTTGTCCCGCAGCGCCTCCCGCAGGGCGAGGCGCTTGCGGTGGAGCATGGAGTCGGTGATGTCCGGGCGCGACAGGGCCAGGGTCCCGGCCTCCGAGCAGCAGTGGGGTACCGCCTCGAGGCGGTAGCCGGCCCGGGCCATCACCTCGGCCGCCTTGCCTTCCAGCGAGTCGTGGCAGGGGGCGTGGTAGAGGGCCTCGCGGGTGCCCGGAAGCGCGAGCCCGCTCTCCAGGGCGAAGCGGGCCGCGTCCTGGAGCGGCGCGCCGAAGATCTTGGCGGCCTCCATCCCCTCCAGCCCCTCCTTGCAGGTGCCGCAGGTGAGCACCACCGCGTCGAAGGAGAGGTAGGCGAACATCTCCCGGATCTGGGTGAAGAGGATGGTGTCCCGCAGCACCGTGCGCCCGTGCTGGTCGACCCGGGCGTTGGCGTAGGCCGGGAAGCCGCAGCACAGGAACGGCGGCGGCAGGATGACCCGGGTGCCGAGGCTCAAGAGGACGTGCAGGGCGGCCATGGAGACGCGCGAGTAGAGGCGCTCCGAGCCGCAGCCGGGGAAGTAGAAGACCGTCCGGCTGGCCTCGCCCTCCGGCTCCAACACCAACACCTGGTCCGGCTTGCACTCCGGGAGGACGTCGCGCAGCGTGACCTCGTCGGGCGGGGGCACCGGCGAGCGCAGCACCCGGAGCAGCCGGGAGCGGGGGACGTGGTCCCGGGGCTGGAGCGGCGCGGCGATCTCGGAGCCGGCCCGCTGCAGCGCCCCGCCCAGCTTCACGACCGCGGCTCTGAAGAGCTTGTTGAAGCCGCGCGAGCGGCTGTCGAGGTACTTGAGGGTTAGGCGGGTGGCGGCCGGGGTGTGCTTGAAGCCCCGGGCCGCCAGGATCTCCCGCTCCATCACCGAGACCTC
>DASRTO010000716.1:0-3423 GCA_035655915.1 Anaeromyxobacteraceae bacterium | reverse complement strand
GTGATGCGGGACATGACCCCGCTGTGGCGCCACCGCTTCCTCACCTGGGGCATGGCCGTCGCGGTCTTCGGCATGCGCTTCGTCTTCCCGCTGGTGGTGGTGAGCGTGGTGGCGCGCATCGGTCCCCTCGAGGCGCTGCGGCTGGCGGCCCTCGAGCCGGAGGAGTACGCCCGCTTGCTCACCAGCGCCCACGTGGCGCTGGGGGCGTTCGGCGGAACCTTCCTGGGGATGGTGTGCCTCAAGTTCTTCTTCGACGCCGAGAAGGAGGTGCACTGGATCGGCCTGCTGGAGTCGACCCTGAGCCGGCTCGGCAAGTTCGAGGCGGTCGAGCTGGCCTTGATGATGCTCGCGACCTACGGCTTCTCGCTGGTGGTCCCGGAGCGCGAGGCGCGGACCTTCCTGGTGGCCGGCATCTTCGGCCTGGTGACCTTCATCGCGGTGGACGCGGTGGGGACGGCCATGGAGGTGGAGCCGGGCGCGCATCACGACCTGCACCGCGCCGGGCTGGCCGGCTTCCTCTACCTGAACGTCCTCGACGCCTCCTTCAGCTTCGACGGGGTCATCGGCGCCTTCGCCCTCACCAACAACCTGTTCGTCATCGCCATCGGCCTCGGCATCGGAGCCATGTTCGTGCGCAGCCTGACCATCATGCTGGTGGAGCGGGGAACGCTCGAGTCCTACCGGTACCTGGAGCACGGCGCCTTCTACGCGGTGGGGGCGCTGGCGGCGATCATGATGCTCGGGACGGTGGTCCACGTCCCCGAGGCGGTGACCGGCCTGCTGGGCGCCGGCTTCATCGGCCTCGCCCTCTGGTCCTCCATCCGCTACACCCGGGCCCGCCAGCGTCGCCCGGGCGCGCAGGCGGCCACGTGACCGGAGCGCCCGCCCCGGACCACCGGACGCGGACGGGCGCGGCCATCCCCCTCTGGCTCAAGATCGGCTGGACCGCCTGGCTGGCGGCCTGGCTGCCGCTCTACTGGCGCCACTACGGCCCGCCGAACTTCCTGTGGTTCTGCGACATCGCCAACCTGGCCATGGGCCTGGCGCTGTGGCTGGAGAGCCGGCTGCTCTTCTCCATGCAGGCGCTCTCGGTGCTGGTGGCGCAGATCCTCTACACGGTGGACCTCGCCGGCCGCGCCCTGCTCGGGCGCCACCTGCTGGGGGGCACCGAGTACATGTTCGACCCGGCCATCCCACTGCCGGTGCGGCTGGCGAGCCTGTTCCACGTGGCCACGCCGCCGCTCCTGCTCTGGGCGGTGCGGCGGCTGGGGTACGATCGGCGTGCCCTGCCGGTGCAGATCGCCTTCGGATGGGCGGTCCTCGGCGTCTCCTTCCTGGCGTTCGGGCCGGAGCGGGACCTCAACTGGGTGTGGGGGCCCTACCAGCGACCCCAGGCCTGGGTGAGCCCGTGGCTGTGGTTCCTGGGTTGCCTGGCCGGCTTCCCGCTGCTCCTGTGGTGGCCCACCCACCTCGTGCTCTCCCGCTGGGCGGGACGGTCCCGCCCCGCGGGCGGTCGAGCCAGCCCGCGCCCCGCGGCGGGGGGCGGGCCCTCCTGACCGGCTTGCGCCGCGCGCGGCAGATCGGGTCCCGGAACCCGAGCGCGGAGAAGCCGGGGCCCGTCTCCTTCGCCCCGAGCCTCCCGGGGCGCCCGCGCCTGTGGCAGAATGCCCGGCTCCAGAAGGCGCCTCCGGGCGCGAGGAGGTGGAGGCTTGAACCGGAACACGCTGATGGCGCTGGTCGGGGGCCTGGCGGTGGGCCTGCTGGTCGGCTACCAGGTCGGCTCGAGCGGCCGGGAGGAGGCCCGGCCGGCCGCCTCCTTCGGCCCGCCGCCGGGCGCGGCCAGCCCCTTCGCCGGCGGACCGGCCGCGTTCCCGGGCGCCCAGGGGGGCCCCGCCACGAGCCTCGACATGGAGCGCCGCATCGCGGTGAGCCGAGAGATCGTGGCCCGCGACCCCAAGAACGTGCAGGCCTGGATCCAGCTGGGCAACGACCACTTCGACCTGCACCAGGCTCGGGAGTCCATCGACGCCTACGCCAAGGCGCTGGCCCTCGAGCCCGACAACCCGGACGTGCTCACCGACCAGGGCGTCATGTACCGCGAGCTCCGTCAGTACGACCGGGCGCTCGCCAACTTCAAGAAGGCCAACCAGCTGAAGCCCGACCACATCCAGAGCCTCTACAACATCGGCGTGGTCTACCAGCACGACCTCAAGGACCCGGCCCGGGCGCGGCAGGCGTGGGAGAAGGTGGTGCAGGTGGCGCCGGCGAGCCCGCAGGCGGCCGACGCGCGGCGGGCCATCGCCGACCTCAAGGGGCAGCCGGCATCGAGGTAGCTCCTTCTCGCAGCGCACCCGCACCGCCTCGGCGCCCCCCACCCCTCAGGCGTGCAGCTCCACCACCTCGCGGTCGCCGAGCACGTGGTGGCGGTCCACCTGCTGGCCCTCGAAGCGGGCTTTCGGCCCCCAGATGCGGGCGAACTTGAGCCGCTCGGCGAGGTCCTTGTGCACCTGCAGGGCCAGCTCGTGCACGGTGGCTCCCTCGGGGAGCACGAAGGGCCGGCCCAGGTCGGCCTTGTGCCCCGGCTCCTTGGTGTAGACGCGCACCCGCTTGAGCTCGCGGAAGAGCAGCTCCCGCAGCGCCGCCAGCCCGTCGCCGCGCTCGGCCGAGACGGGGAGGAAGGGCAGCTCCGGCCCGGCGGCCTGGCGGGCCAGCGCGGCGAAGGTGCCGTCGGCGTCGAGGTCGCACTTGTTGCCCAGCACCAGCACCGGGCGCCGGAGGAGGAGCGGCGAGGCGTCGGGCGGCGGCGGGCGGGCCGCCGGCCAGACCCGGGCGCGCTCCAGCAGGTCGCGGAGCGCCGGCAGCCCCTCCTCCAGGTCGTCGGCGGCCACGTCCAGCACCAGCAGCAGGCCGTCGGCGTTGCGGGCCAGGTTGACGAGGTACGGCTCGGTGTGGCCGGCCGCCACCGCCGGCGTGTCCACCAGCTGCACCTGCACGTCCTCGAAGGCCATCATCCCCGGCTGCGGGGCGCGGGTGGTGAAGGGCCAGTCGCCGATCTCGGGATGGGCGTGGGTGAGCGCCTTGAGCAGGGAGGACTTGCCGGCGTTGGGCGGGCCGAGCAGCGCCCACTGGCCGGCGCCCTCGCGCCTCACGTGGCCCGGGTCGACGCGGTGGCCGCCGCGGGCGGCTCGCTCCCCCTCCTCCTCCAGCTTGGCCAGCCGCTGGCGCAGCCCGGCCAGCATCTTCTCCGTCCCCTTGTGCTTGGGAAGGAGCGCGATCATCTCGTGCAGCGCCGAGAGCCTCTCCTCCGGGCTCGCCGCCCGGCGGAATCGCTCCTCCGCCTCCTTGTACTGGGGCGTCAGGTTGGCGGGCACGCCCCGATTATGGGGACCCGGCGTGGCGGCCACAAGGCGCGCCCGTCCCCCC
>DASRTO010000715.1:0-2366 GCA_035655915.1 Anaeromyxobacteraceae bacterium | reverse complement strand
TGCGCCCGGCGCGGCCGGCCCGCTGCGCCGCCGAGGCCCGGCTCACCTTCCGCACCTCCAGCCGCGGCAGGCCGGACCAGGGCGAGTGGGAGGCCACCCGGGCCAGCCCCGAGTCGACCACCGCCGTCACCCCCTCGATGGTGACCGAAGTCTCGGCCACGTTGGTGGAGAGGATCACCTTGCGGCGCGGGCCGGGGCGGACGGCGCGGTCCTGCTCCTCGGGGGGGAGGTCGCCGTGGAGGGGCAGGAGGTCCAGGCCCGCCTGGCGCGCCGTGGCCTCCAGGGCCTCGCGGGCGCGCCGGATCTCCGCGGCGCCGGGGAGGAAGACCAGCACGTCGCCCAGGAGCCCCTCCCGGATCAGGCGCCGCACCGCCGCCGCCACCAGCTCCTCGAGCCGGTCCGTCCGGGCCGCCTCGGCGGGGGAGAGGTACTCCACCGCCACCTCGAAGAGCCGCCCCTCCGACCGGAGCGACGGCGCCGAGAGGAAGCGCGCCACCGGATCGGCGTCGAGGGTGGCCGACATGACCACCACCTTGAGATCGCGCCGCTCCGCTTCCTGGAGGCGCCGGAGGAAGCCGAGCGCCAGGTCGCCGGGGAGGTGGCGCTCGTGGAACTCGTCGAGGACCACCGCCCCCACGCCGGCCAGGCGCGGATCGGAGACCAGCCGCCGGGTGAGCAGGCCCTCGGTGAGGTAGCGCAGCCGCGTGCGCGGGCCGGCCACCTCCTCGAAGCGCACCTGATAGCCCACCGTGCCGCCGACCCGCTCCCCCATCTCCTGGGCCACCCGCCGGGCGGCCAGGCGCGCCGCCAGCCGCCGCGGCTCCAGCACCACCACCTGGCCTTCGCCGGCCAGGCCGGCCTCGAGGAGGGCGCGCGGCACCCGGGTGGTCTTGCCGGCCCCGGGCGGCGCCTCGATCACCAGCGCCGGCGAACGGCGCAGCGCGGCCACCACCTCAGGGAGGAGCGGGTCGATGGGGAGCGGTTGCATCCGGCCGCGGTGATACCACGCGGCGGGAGACCGCCGCCTCGCGTCCGAGATGCCGGGGCCGAGATGGGCCGCCCCTCAGGGGGCCGGCTGGCACTCCGCCGGCAGGGCGAAGGACTCGGTCACCTGGACCTTCGGCACCGGCGGCGTGGCCGGGCCGCCGTCGGCGCTCAGCCCGATCCCGTTGGCAGTCTTCGCGTGGGCGCCCACGCCCACGCCGTACCTGGCGAAGGCCTGCCACACCAGGCACTGGTGGCCGCTGCCGGTGGCGGTCACCGAGGCCAGGATGCCGTCGCGCATGTCCTCGAACCTCGGGCTCCCGGGCGTGTAGTTCATGCCGTCGATGACCTCGTCGAGCAGCACGTCCTTGGAGATCCCCTGCCCCTGGTAGAGCTGGAACAGCCGCCAGCCGATGGCCGCGTACACCTCGCCGTCGTTGTGGACCTCGGTGCCCTGCACCGAGCCGTAGGTGAGCGGGTAGTTGGTGTAGGGGAAGCGGCGGATCCCGAGCGGGTCATCGAAGGCGTACTCGCCCACCACGTCGTTCTCGTTCATGACGATGGCCAGCACGTCGCTCATGCCCTCGCCGACGGCGCCCGAGAGCGGTCCCTGCATCGACCCGATCATGCGCCAGGTGAGGCCGTGGCCGTACTCGTGCCAGACCACGTCGGAGTCGAGATCGCCGTCGCGCCTGAGCGGCGGCGGGTCGGTGAGCCGCACCGTCCCGTGCGCGCCGGCGGCGAGGCCCGACTTGATGGTGGTCCCGTCGGTGCGGCCGATGAACACCGAGGGGATGACGATGGTGGCGTCGGCTCCGCCCATGGTGATGATGGAGTCGCCGCGGTTGTTGGCCACGATGACCGCCGCCGCCCCCGCGACCTGGGCGTTCTTCACCTTGGTCACGAAGGTGCAGGTGCCGCGGTCCACCAGCGCGATCTTCCCCGAGACGTCGTTCTGGATCGCCTCGCAGGCGTCGCTGCTGACTCCGGCCCCGTCGCTGGCGAGCACGATGTCGCCGGAGACGCCGGTCTTGTCGAGGGCCGGCCCGAAGGCGGCGCCCTGGGCCCGGTAGATCCCGGCGATGCTGGCCGGCGCGTCCACCACCACCTGGTGGTCCCCCTTGCCGGTCCAGAGGTACATCTGCATGCGCGGGGGGCGGCCGTCGGGCGGGGTGGCGAAGTTCGCGTTGTCGATGCCTCCGCCGTCCTGGGCCTCGGCCCGCACGGAGTCGCCCTGGTGGGGATCGACGCCGAAGTTGTCCTCCTGGAAGTTGCCGGCGGTCTCGGTGAACCCGTGCCGGTAGAGCGTGTCGTGGATCAGGTTGTTCAGATAGAAGAGGTTCTGCACCGCGACGTCGCGGTTGGCCGCCGTCCCGGGCGAC
>DASRTO010000714.1:0-2800 GCA_035655915.1 Anaeromyxobacteraceae bacterium | reverse complement strand
TGAAGGACATCGAGTACGTGGTCACCTTCGGCTACTGGATCCGCTCGGTGCACCGCTTCGCGGCCCACTTCATGGTGGCGGCGGTCTTCCTGCACCTGGTCCGGGTGTTCCTCACCGGGGCCTACAAGAACGGGGCCGGGCCCAACCAGCACCGCGAGTGGAACTGGGTGCTGGGGGTGGCCATGCTGCTCGCCACCCTGTTCCTCTCCTTCACCGGCTACCTGCTCCCCTGGGACCAGCTCGCCTACTGGGCCGTCACCGTCGGCACCAACATCGCCTCGTCGATCCCGCTGGTGGGACCTCAGATCCGCGAGCTCCTGCTGGGCGGGCGCAACATCGACCAGCCCACCCTGATCCGCTTCTACGTGCTGCACGTCATCGTGCTGCCGGGCGGGCTGGCCGCGCTCTTCGCCTACCACATGTGGCGCATTCGCAAGGACGGTGGGCTCGCCAGCGCCGACCACGCCACGGCCCTCCCGGTCAGGGCCGAGACCGCTCCCGGCCCGACCAAGACCTACACCCTCCTCGGCGTCGCCCGCGGGACCGGCCCGACCATCCGCGCCTCGTCGATCGAGGCGGAGGGCACCACCGTCAACTCCGTTCCCGACCTCACCCGGCGCGCCGCCATCGTGGTGCTGGGGACCATCGCCGCCATCTCCATCCTGTCGGTCTTCGTGCACTCCCCGCTGGAGGAGGCGGCGAACCCCCTGGTCACGCCCAACCCGGCCAAGGCGCCCTGGTACTTCCTCTGGCTCCAGGAGATCGTCACCGACACCACCGTCAAGATCGGCTCCTTCACCCTGAACGGGGCCTTCATCGGCGGCGTGATCCTCCCCGGCCTGCTGGTGGGGGCGCTGACGGCCTGGCCCTGGCTCGACAGGAGCCCGGCGGGCCTGGCCGGTCGCTGGCTCCCGCGGGAGCGTCGCACCCAGAACCTGGTCTTCCTGGCGATCGTGTTCCTGGTGCTGGCGCTCACCTTCATCGGGACCTTCTGCCGCGGACCCTACTGGAAGCTCTACTGGCCGTGGGAGTCCTGGCCGGTCATGCCGACGAGGATCTGACATGGAGAGGCGCACTCCAGCACCGTTCCGCGGTCGCGACCGCGCCATCCTGGCGGTCGTCGGCGTCCTGCTCATCGTCTCCACGGTCCTCTTCGTCCGCAGCGACCGCGCCCACGACTGGCGCTACTACCAGCACGAGTTCAAGAGCCGCGTGGCCCAGAAGTTCGGCGCCGACAAGGCGAAGACCGTGCCCTCGGGCCTGCAGCAGATCTGGGTGCCCGAGCTGGGGCGGGCCGACCGCTGCGTCTCCTGTCACCAGGCCACCCACTGGAAGGGTTTCGAGGAGGCCGAGGAGCCCTATCGAACGCATCCCGCCGCGATCTTGAAGACCCACCCGACCGAGCGCTACGGCTGCACCTCGTGCCACGGCGGCCAGGGGTACGCCATCGACGCCCCGGAGGCCCACGGCCCGGTGGCGTTCTGGGAGGAGCCGCTCCTCTCCCGCACCCTGGGACAGGAGTACAGCCTGGTGGACAAGGGCGCCCTGCACCAGATGAGCTGCAACGTCTGCCACCGCTACGACCGCGAGACCAAGGGGGCCGACGCCATCAACCTCGCCAAGGCCCTGGTGAAGCAGAAGGGCTGCCGCGCCTGCCACGTCGTCAACGGCCGGGGCGGCTCCATCGGCCCGGACCTCACCTACGTCGGCGAGAAGGCCCCGGAGCAGTACGACTACAGCCGCCTCTACGGCCAGAAGACCGCCTTCGCCTGGCACGTGGCGCACCTGAAGGAGCCCCGGGCGCTGGTGGCGGACACGGTCATGCCCAACTTCAACTTCACCACCAAGGAAGCCCAGGCGCTGGCCATGCTGGTGATGTCGTGGCGGCGCTCGCCGGTGCCCGCCTCCTTCCTGGCCGGCGCGCCGCGCACCGACCCGCAGACCCCCGAGGAGGTCGAGGAGGAGCGCCGCATGGCCACCGGCCCGGGCGCCTGGTTCGTCAAGACCGGGTGCTTCGTGTGCCACTCCATCTCCGCGCTGGGAGTGAAGAGCCCGGCCCAGATCGGCCCGGACCTCTCCATCGCCGTCGAGGACGTGCAGTCGCGCTTCGGCCGGACCCTGGACGACTTCCTCAAGGCCCCCACCGGCACCATGGCGGTGGTGCTGTCGCGCCAGATCATCCTCACCGACGAACAGAAGGCGGTGGCCATCCAGAAGCTCCGCGAGGCCTTCGCCGAGCACCAGAAGCAGAAGGCGGCCGAGAAGGAGGCCGCGCCGTCCAAGCACTGACGGTGAATCACGAACGAAAGGGCACGGACATGGACCAGTACAGCAAGGCAGCGAAGTACGGCGCGATCGCCGTCGCGCTGGTGGCGGGGGCGCTGTTCCTGGGGCGGTGCGCCCCATCCGCTCCCAAGGGGGCCAAGAAGGCGCCCGCCACCGCCTCCGACCTCCAGGTCGCCGCCATGAAGACCTACGTCGCGCCGGGCGACCTCGACGAGTACTACATGTTCTCGTCGGGCGGGCACTCGGGGCAGGTCTTCGTCTACGGCATCCCCTCGATGCGCCACCTCACCACCATTCCGGTGTTCACGCCCTACCCCGGCACCGGCTACGGCTTCGACGACGACTCGAAGAAGATGCTGGGCAAGTTCACCTGGGGCGACGCGCACCACCCGGCGCTCTCGGAGACCAACGGCGACTACGACGGCCGCTGGCTCTTCATCAACGAGATGAACGGCCGCATCGGCCGCATCGACCTGCGCGACTTCAAGACCAAGGAGATCTTCGGCCCGGCGCC
>DASRTO010000713.1:0-1956 GCA_035655915.1 Anaeromyxobacteraceae bacterium | reverse complement strand
AGGGACTTTTCAGCGACGCGAGCGTCAGCGTCGAATTCAAAGGTGCGCCGGAGCTGCTCGCCTTGGCCCGCCGCCAACCAGTGTACTCCCTCCGCCTGAGATTCACAGAGAGTTACATCTCACGTGAGGGACGCAACTACGTTGTCCTTGCCAGGCTGCCGCGGAACGTGTCAACAAGAATGAGACACTCTTGGTCAGAATTTAGTGTGCAACTCCTTCACCTCTTCGGCGACAACGACGAGTGGTTCTGTGCCCCTATCGCCCGCCCGGCGGGCGCGTTGCGCCACACCTTCGGGCGCGCCGCGCGCTCGCCGGGCTGCCCCCTCAGCGGACGCGGCCTCGTCGGGCCACGCGCTGGTGCTCGGTGCGGCTGCGTCAGCCAGTTTCGGTTTGTTGATCCACACCGCCGACGGGAGGGCCGGCGGCTTGGGCACACCCCGGACGAAGCGCTCCGGGGTGGCCGCGAAGGCCCTCCGCAAGGCTGCCTCCCGTTCCGCGAGGCGGACCTCCGCCAGGCCGTGATGGACATCCCACGGGGTCAGTAGCCCCAGGCCGCTATGATGGTGCATGCTGTTGTACCACTGGAAGAAGTCGAGCAGGAAGCTCCGCGCATCCTGCAACGACCCGAAGCGGTCCGGGAACTCCGGACTGTACTTCAACGTCTTGAACTGGCTCTCCGAGTACGGGTTATCATTCGAGACGTGCGGGCGGCTGTGGCTCCTGGTCACCCCCAGGTCGGCGAGCAGGAGGGCCACCGACTTGGCGAGCATCGCCGGTCCCCGGTCCGCATGGATCGTCAGGGCGTCTCGCTCGACGCCTTGCCGGGCGCAGGTCTCTTCGATCAGGCGCTGGGCCAACATCGCCGATTCCTGGAGCGCCACCAGCCAGCCGACCACGTAGCGGGAGAAGACGTCCAGGAGCACGTAGAGGTAGAAGCAGGTCCCCTTCACCGGCCCCTTCAGCTTGGTGATGTCCCAGGACCAGAGCTGGTTGGGTCGGGTGGCCAACAGCTCCGGGGCGGCATAGTGGGGGTGCCGCAACTGCCGGCGCCGCTCCCGGACCTCGGCCTGTGCGTGGAGGATCCGGTACATCGTGCGGATCGAGCAGACGTACTTCCCTTCATCCAACAGCGTGGCGTACACCTCGGCCGGTGCCAGGTCGGCAAAGCGCTCGTCGTTGAGGAGGGCCAGGACCTGCTGCCGCTCCTCCGGCGGCAAGGCCCGGGGCACCCGGCGGGGGGGCGCCGGCGCGCTGGCCGGGGGGTGCTGCCACCGGTAGTAGGTGGCCCGCGGTACCGCCAGCGCCTGGCAGACCGGGGCCACCCCCAGGGTCGCTTGGTGCTCCGTGACGATCGCCATCAGGCCTTCTCGCCGTTCTGCGGGAGGGCGCTCCCCAGGAACGCCGCAACTTTTTTTTGCAGGTCCACCAGGGCCTCGGCCCGCTCGGCCCGGGCCTTCTGGTGGGTCACCTCCCGTTCCAGCGCGGCCACCTTCGCGGCCCAGGGGTTCTTCGCCTTGGGTGCCGGGCCCCGCCGCTTTGGGGTCAGGCCCAGGAGTTCGCCCCGCTCCCGTTGCGCGCGCCACGTGGTCAAATTCGAGGAGTACAAGCCCTCCCGGCGGAGCAGGGCCCCGAGCTCTCCCGGCTGCGTGCAGGCGTCGGCCTCGCGCAGGATCTTCAGCTTGTACTCAGCCGAGAAGCGCCGCCGGGTGGCCTTGGCCAGGACCTCGACCTCGCTCGCCATCGGACCCGGGATCGTCAGACCATGTGAGGTACTCATCGCCCACTCCCTCCTCGCCCTCTACTCTAAACTCCGAAGGGGGGAGTGTCTCATCCATATTGGCACGGAGCGCCAAGCATTCATCAGCTATTCCAGGCAAGATCTCGTATTTGTTGATTCTCAACTATCGCAGATATGTCGAGAGGCAGGCTACGAGCCATGGTACGACGTGGAAAGCA
>DASRTO010000712.1:0-5342 GCA_035655915.1 Anaeromyxobacteraceae bacterium | reverse complement strand
CCCGCCGCGCCCGCGGCCCGCTCGGCGCGGCGGCGGGTGGGGGTGGTGTTCCTGGAGGCGACGGCCGACCCGGTGGCGGTGCATGGGGCGGCAGCCGCCCTCGGCGCCGTGCTGGCTCACGCCCAGGGCGGCCGGTACGCCCTGGTCTTCGACCCGGCCGTGGCCGAGAACCCGGTGCGGCTGGCGCTGCGGGCCGCGCGGGGCCTGGTCGAGCGCGGCCTGGCGCCGCGAGCCCTGGTGGACCTCGCCCCCGCCACGGCGGTGTCGCGTCCCGGAGGCGCCGACCGCTACTTCTCCGCGGCGTTCGCCCAGCCGGGCTCCTACCCGCGCTCCGACGACCCGCCGGGCGCCCTCGCCACCGCCCGCGCCGCCGAGGTGCTGGTGGGGCTGGAGGCTCACCCGGTGGCCGGGCGCGAGGGATTGGTGTCGTGCCCGCCGGAGGCGACCGCCCCCGACGAGCCCACCGTGCTGCGCCAGAGCGCCGCTCCGTTGCTGGGGCGAGACGACGTCCTCGACGACCTCCAGCGGGCGGCCCGGTCCGCCACGCTGGAGGGGGCCCCGGCGCTGGTGGCGGTTCTGGGCGAGGCCGGGCTCGGCAAGAGCCACCTCGGCGCCGCGCTGGCCGACCGGTTGCGGCGGATGTCGCCCTCGCCGGAGGTGGTGGAGCTCCGGGCCAGGCAGCCCGCCGAGGCTGGCGAGGGAGGAACGCTGCGGGCGCTCCTGCGCTGGGCCCTGAACCTCCCGCCGGGGCTGGCCCTTCCCGCCGACGCCGGCCGCGCCCTCCTCTCCCTGGCCCTGCCCGAGGAGGCGGAGTCCGACGCCTGGGCCGGCGTGGCGCTGGCGCTGGGCTGGATCTCGCCGGAGGCCCCGGAGCTGCGAGCGCGCGCCGCCGCCCCGGGCGCACTCATGGCCCTGGCGGTGCGCGCCACCGGCGCCCTGCTCCGCCGCCGCGCCCGGACCCGCCCGCTCTGCCTCCTCCTCGACGACGCCCACCTGGCCGACGGCGCCGCCCTGGACGCCATCGAGTACGCGGCCCTGGCCGAAGCCGGGGCGCCCATCTTCGCCTGCGCCCTGGCGCGCCCCGGGTTCGCCAGCCGGCGCCGGGCCTTCGGCGAGCGCGCCGCCCGCCGGCGCACCGTCCGGTTGGAGGCGCTCGCGCCCGACGCGGCCGCTGAGCTGTGTCGCCGCCTGCTCCGGCCGGCCGAGGGAGTCCAGGCCTGGGCGGTGGAGCGGCTGACCGCCCGGGCCCAGGGCGTCCCGCTGCTCCTCGTCGAGCTGGTGCGCGGCATGAAGCGCGACGGCCTGGTCCGGCGTCACGCCCAGGGCGGCTCCCACTACCTCGCCACCGACGAGCTGGAGCGCTTCCCGGACCTGCCGCTGGTGGAGTGGCTGGCCGACCGCGAGACGGCGCGGCTGCCGGCGGACCTTGCCTCCCATGCCCAGCTGGCGGCGCTGCTCGGGGACGAGGTGGCGGCCGAGGAGACCGCCGGGGTGGTGGCGGAGCTGGAGCGCGCCGGCCAGGGGGCCGCCTTTCCCCTGGATCCCGGAGCGGCCACGGCGCGGCTGCTGGGCCTCGGGCTCCTCTCGGCCCACCGGGGCGGGCGCACCGGGTTCCGCCTGTCGCTGGTGCGGGAGGCGGTGGCCCGCTCCACGCCCGACGCCTTGCGGCGCTCCATTCACGAGGCGGCCTTCCGCTTCTACGGGCGGCCCGGGGCGGCGCCGGAGCCGGTGCGCCTCCCCCGCCTGGCGCGCCACGCCGCCGGCGGCGGCCACCAGGCCGAGGCCGGGTCGGTGCTGCTCGGGCTGGCCGAGGACCGGCGCGCCCGCCACGCCTGGATCGAGGCCGAGTCGCTCTACTCCCGGGCCCTGGAGCACCTCCCCGCCGCCGAGGCCGCGCCGCGCCTGCGCGCCCGGAAGGGGCGCGGCCTCATGCGCACGCGGCTGGGGCGCTACCGCGACGCGGTGGACGACCTCTTCGCGGCGCGGGAGGCCGCCCGGGCGCTCGGCGACGCCTCCGCCGAGCTGGAGTGCCTGCTCGACGAGGCCACCGCGCTCGACTGGGCGCTCGACTTCGGCGCCTCGCGTGCCCGGGTGGAGGAGGCCGAACGCATGGCCGGGGCGCCGCCGCCGGAGGTGTGGTGCCGGCTGGAGCTGGGCCGCGGCCGATCGCTCTTCCGCGCCTCCCGCTGGGAGGAAGGGCGGGCGGCGCTGGAGGCGGCCGCCGCCCTGGCCGAGCGCATCGGCGACGCCGCCTACGAGACCCAGGTGGCGGCGCTCCTGCTCCTGGGCACCTCCCTGCCGGCGCTGGGGCGGGCCGCCGACGGCGAGGCGGCCCTGGCCCGGGCCCAGGCCCTGGCCGAGGCGCGGGGCGACGACCTCCACCTGGGCGCGGTGCTGGTGAACCGCCGCAACCTCAGGGTGGCGCGGCAGGACGTCGAGGGCGCGGTCCGCGACCAACTGGCGGCGGTCCGCGTCGGCCGCGAGATGGGGCTCACCGGGACCGAGTACTACGGCGAGTACAACCTCTCCGAGCTGTTCTACCAGGCCGCCGACGCCGCGCGGGCCGAGCCCCACCTCCGCCGCGCCGTGGAGATCGAGCAGCGCCACCCCGAGGTGGCCTCGGTGCCGCTGGCCCTGCTCTTGTGGGCCCGCCTGCTGCTCCTCGGCGGCGACCTCGCCGGCGCGCGCCGGCGGCTGGAGGAGTTCCGCGCCGGCCTGGCGTGGGCCCGGGCCCGGCAATGGGCCGGCGCCGACCTCGGCCCCTCCGAGTCGGTGCTGGCCGACATGGTGGACCTCGCCACCCGCGACGCCGCCGACGCCGACTGGGAGGCGCTCCTCGGGCGCTCGGCCCGCGACTCCGTCGAGCAGGAGCCCATCGAGGTCCTGGAGATGCGCGGGCGCGCCGCCCTCCGGGCCGGCCGCCCGGGGGTGGCGCGGGCGGCGCTGGAGGAGGCCCTGCGCCTCTGTGGTCGCATTCCCACCCTGCTCGAGCCGCGGGTGCGCCGCACCCTGTCCGACGTCGGCTCCTCGTAGGGACCGGTTCTCCGGGCCGCTTCGGGTACGCTATGTTGAGCTGGTGAGCGGCGTCGACGAGACCCTGCCGGTCCGGCCCGGCGTCGACCGCGAGCTGCCGACCGCCGGGGACGCCCTCCCGCCGGGAGCCCTGGTGGGCGAGTACGCGGTGGTGAAGCTGCTCGCCATCGGCGGCCACGGCGAGGTCTACCTGGCCGAGCACCGCACGCTAGGCCGCCGCGCCGCCATCAAGGTGCTCCGCCACGAGCTGGCCAGCTCGGCCGAGATGGCGGCGCGCTTCGTGCGCGAGGCCCGGGCGGTGAACCTGGCCCGCCACCCTAACATCATCGACATCTACGACCTGGGGCTGCTGGACGACGGGCGTCCCTACTGCGTCATGGAGCTGCTCTCCGGGCGGCCCCTGGACGCCGTGGTGAAGGAGCGCGGCCCGCTTCCGGCCGCCGAGGCCGTCGAGTACCTGGCGGGCGTGTGCGAGGCGCTGGAGGCGGCCCACCAGGCGGGCGTGGTGCACCGCGACGTCAAGGCGAGCAACGTGATGGTGCTCGACGAGCGGCTGCCGCCGCGCCTCAAGCTCCTCGACTTCGGCATCGCCAAGGTGGCCGACCCCCGCGAGCAGGGGCTCACCGGCGTGGGGCGGCGCCTCGGCACCGCCGCCGCCATGGCGCCGGAGCAGGTCCGCGGCGAGCCGGTCGACCGGCGCGCCGACGTCTACGCCCTGGGGGTGCTGCTCCACCAGCTCCTCACCGGCCGGGGGCCCTTCCACTCCGAGGACCCGGCGGAGGTGGAGCGCATGCACCTCCAGGCGCCGCCGCCCCGGCCGAGCGCCCTGGCCCCGGTCCCCCCGACCCTGGACGCGGTGGTGATCCGCTGCTTGCAGAAGTCGCCCCACCAGCGCTATCCGAGCGCCGCGACCGTGCTGCAGGCGGCCCGGGCCGCCCTGCCGGGCCCGGCCGCCGCCCCGCCGCGCCGCGCCGCGGCGGTGGCCATCCACGTGGCCCTCCGCCCGGCCGCGCCCGACGACGAGGCGGCGCTGCTGGCGGTGGCCGGCGCGGCCGAGGCCGCCGAGGAGGCGCTGCGCGGCGCCGGCTTCTCGCTGCCGCTGGCCACCAGCGGAGCCGTGCTCGGGGTTTTGCCCCTCCCGCCCGGCGCCGAGGCCGCGCGCGCGGCGCGCGCCGCGGCCCTGGACCTGGCCTCCGGACTTCCGGCGCGGCTGGCCGCGCCCGGGCTGCGGGTGGCGGTGTGCCTCCACGCCGGCGAGGCCGACGTGCGCGACGGCGCCGGCGGCGCCGAGGTGGCCGGCGGGCCGGTGTGCCAGACCTCGCAGTGGGTCACCGAGCCGCCGGCGGGCTTCGCCGTGACGCCGGAGGCCCTGGCCGGCCTGGGTGGCTGAGGGCGGCCCGGCGGGCCTGCCGCCGCGCTGGACATCTCCCGCCACGGGGGGCACAGTCCCCGCGGGATGCGCAAGGCGTACATCCGCGAGCAGCAGTCGCGCGGCCGCAAGGTGGTGGCGGTGCTCCCGGTCCACTACCCCAAGGAGATCCTCACCGCCGCCGGCGTCCTGGCGGTCGAGCTGTGGGGACCGCCCGGGCCGCCGCGCCACCCCTCGGCCGGGCGGCTGCAGACCTACGTGTGCGCGGTGGGGCGCAACGCCCTGGCCTTCCTCGCCGGCGGGCACGCCGACCTCGTGGACGCGGTGCTCTTCCCGCACACCTGCGATACCATCCAGGGCCTGGCCACGCTGCTGCCCGACCTGGGCGGCTGGTCGAAGCCGGTGCTGCGCTTCCAGCACCCCAAAGGCGACGACCGCGAGAGCGCCCGCCGCTTCCTGCGCGCCGAGCTGGAACGCTTCGCCGGCGAGGTGGGCCGCCTCGCCGGGGCGCCGCTGACCGCCGAGGCCCTCTCGCGGGCGGTGGCGCTCCACGCCGAGATCGACCGGGCGCGCGCCGCACTGCTGGCGCGCCGGGCCAGCCTCGACCTCTCCGACCGCGCCCTCTACGACCTGCTGCGGCGCGGCGAGTTCCTCTGGCCGGAGGACCACCTGGTGGAGCTGCGGCGCGCCCAGGCCCGGCTCGGCCCGAGCCCGGTGCAGGGGGGCCTGCCCCTGCTCGTCACCGGCTACGTCCCCGAGCCCATGTCGCTCCTCGACTGCCTCGCCGAGGTGGGAGCCTTCATCGCCGCCGACGACTGGGCCGCCACCGGCCGGCGCGCGCCCCCGCGGCCGGAGCCGCTCCCCGGCGACCCGTTCCAGGCGCTGGTGGAGAAGGCGTTCGCCGGCGCCCCCTGCACCACCCGCGGGGCGAGCCGGGCGC
>DASRTO010000711.1:0-11406 GCA_035655915.1 Anaeromyxobacteraceae bacterium | reverse complement strand
CCGCCGGCGAGCGGCCGCCGCGGCAGCACCCGCCGGAACATCCAGTGAAGCAGCCCCGCCGCCAGCAGCGTCGCGGCCGCCGCCGGCAGGAGCAGCGCCCCCGCGAAGCGAGCGTAGCCGATGCCCGAGAGCGTCCCCACGATCATGTTCTGCGGGTTGCCGGTGAGGGTGGCAGCGCTCCCGGCGTTGGAGCCGAAGGCGGTGGCGAGCAGGTAGGGGAGGGGGGGCAGCTCGGCGTCGTCCACGATGCGCAGCACCAGCGGCGTCATCATGAGGCAGACGGTGTCGTTCACCAGCACCGCGGACAGGGCGCCCGCGGACAGGGTGAGCCCCCACAAGAGGGCCCGCGGCGTCCCCACCGAGGTGATCACCTTCCAGCTGGCCCAGCGGAAGAAGCCGGCCTCCCCCAGGTAGGCGGTGAGCACCATCATCCCCAGGAGCAGGCCCACCGTGTCGCCGTTCACGGCGGCGCCGGCCTCGGCGGGGGTGAGCACCCCCGCCGCCACCATCAGCACCGCCCCGAGCAGCGCCGCCGCCGGGCGGTCGAGCGAGAGCCAGGGGAGCCGGCCGCCGGCCACGGCCAGGTAGGTGAGGGCGAAGATGACCAGGGCGGCCGTCACCACGGGTGGTTCTAGCACGCCGCCGGAAGCGCTAGAGTGTCGCGGTGGCGGGCCCGCTCCCCATCGTCCTCGACGGCGGCGCCGGCGAGGGCGGCGGCCAGATCCTGCGCACCGCGCTGGCCCTCTCGGCCATCACCGGAACGCCCTTCGGCATCCGCCGCGTTCGCGCCAACCGCCTGAAGCCCGGCCTGCGCCCCCAGCACCGGGAGGCGGCCCGGGCCGCGGCCCGGTTGTGCCAGGCCGAGGTGGAGGGGGCCGAGGTGGGATCCTCCCGGCTCGACTTCCGGCCCCGCGGGCGCGCCGCCCCCGGGGAGTACGCCTTCGATATCGGCACCGCCGGCTCGACCCCGCTGCTCTTCCAGACGCTGTGCTGGCCGCTGGCGCTGGCGGGCGGGTCGTCGCGCCTGGTGCTGCGGGGCGGGACCCACCAGGCCCACGCCCCCTCCTTCCACTACCTGGCCCTGGTGTGGGCGCCGGCGGTGGCCCGGCTCGGCTTCAAGGTCGACCTGGAGCTGCAGACCGCCGGCTTCTACCCCCAGGGCGGCGGCGAGTTCACGGCGGTGGTGCAGCCCGCCCACCCCATGCCCCCGCTCGACCTTCGCACCCGCGGCACGCTCCAGGAGACCGAGGTGCTCTCCATGGTGGCGGGGCTGCCCTTCCCGGTGGCCGAGCGCCAGGCGGCGCGGGCGGTGAAGCGGCTGCGGGACCTGGGGATCGCCGCCGAGGCCCAGTGCCTGCCGCTGCCGGCCCGGGTCTCGCGGGGCAGCCACCTGCTGGTGGTGTCGCGCTTCGAGCGCTCGCGCGCCGGGCACGGGGCCCTGGGCGAGAAGGGCAAGCCAGCCGAGGCGGTGGCCGACGAGGCCGCCGGCGCCGTGGCCGCCTTCCTGGCGCGGGGCGCGGCGGTGGACGAGCACCTGGGCGACCAGCTGCTGCTCCCGGCCGCCATCCTGGCGGCCGGCCTGGTCCCGGCCCCGCCCGGCATCGTGCCCGCCACCCGCTACACCGTCTCGGCGGTGACGGCGCACCTCACCACCAACGCCGAGGTGGTCCGTCGCTTCCTGGACGTGGAGGTGGCGATCCTGGGTCGCGAGGGCGAGGAGGGCGAGGTGCGGGTGCAGCCGCGCGGGGCCGACACCCAGGTGGTGCCGCTCTCGGGCCGATGAGGGGCGGCCCGGTCTCGCCGGAGGCCGCCTACGGAACGAGCCGCGGGCACCGCGATGCGCGCGGCCAGGCTGCCGCGTTCGCGGCGAGCAACCCGGCGAGGAGCGCCGAGTTCCGCCAGTTCCGGGGGCTGCGCGACCGCCGTTTGCGAGCCGCCGCGCGCGCCGCGTCGACGCGCGGCTCGGACCCGACGGTGGCGAGTGAGCAAAGCGGCCGGAGGCGAGACCGGGTCGCCGCGCCGCCCCAGGGGCGCCGGCCACGGCGAGTGGGGCCGAGCCGAGACCTCAGAGCCACCTCTTGCGCCGGAACCACGTCACCATCGCCGGCGGCAGCAGGACCATCGCCAGGAGCATCACAGCCATCCCCCAGGGCTCGGGCAGGTTCCGCACGTTCATCCCGAAGAAGCCGGTGAGGAAGGTGAGGGGCAGGAAGATGGTGGAGAAGACCGCCAGCCGGGTCATCACCGCGTTGAGGCGGTTGTTCACCATGTTGAGGTGGGCGTCCATGGTGGAGGCCAGCAGGTCGCGGCCGATGTCGATCTCCTCGGTGATGCGCACCAGGTGATCGAGCACGTCGCGGAAGTAGACGGCGTTGCGCTCGTGGACCCGCCCGTCGCCGGGGCGGGCCAGCGCCGCCATCACCTCCCGCTGCGGGGCCAGCCGGCGGCGCATCACCGCGTGGGCGCGCCGGGCCGCCAGGATGCGACCCATGAGCTCGCCGTCCCCCTCCTCGGACACCACCTGCGCCGAGAGGTCGTCGATCTCGTCGGTCAAGGCGTCGGCCACCGCGAAGTGGGCGTCGGTGACGGCGTCGAAGAGCAGGTACAGGGCGAAGTCCGCCCCCCGCCCCAGCAGCGGCGGCTCGGCGGCGCAGCGGGCGAAGACCCGGTCCAGCTCGGGGATCACCGCCTGGTGGACCGTCACCAGGGCCTCGGGGGTGAGGAAGGCGTGGACCTCATGGGCCTCCAGCCCCGAGTCGTCGGGGAGCGGCGTCAGCCGGTGGATGACGGCGAAGAGGGCCCCCGGGTAGTCCTCGAACTTGGGGCGCTGGTCGAGGTGGGCGCAGTCCTCCAGCGCCAGCTGGTGGAACCCGAAGCGCTGGCCCAGCCAGGCCAGCTGCTCCGGTTCGGGCGAGAGGTCCAGCCAGAAGGGCGCCCCCGGCTGGCAGGCCTCCCGCCCCCCGGCCTGGATGCGCTCCCCCTCGAGCCGGATGGCGCGGAGCATCGGTTCTCCCGCGGCGAGGCTACCACGCCGTGGCGCCGCCGGGCCGCCTGGTGTATGGGGCGGCCATGCGCGCCCGGGTCGCCGCCTGCCTGCTCCTCGCGGCCTGCGCCGGGACGCGCCCGCCGCCCGGGGCCGCCGATCCGGCCGGGCCGGCCGAGGAGGCGGGGCGGGTCCTGTCGCGCTTCGCGGCCGCGGTCCGGGAGGGCCGGCTCGACGAGGCCTGGCCGCTCCTCTCCGCCCGCTGGCGCGCCCGCTCCACCCCGGCCTCCCTGGCGGCCGACCTGGAGGCCTCGGGGAGGGTGGGGCGCGACGCCGCCGAGCGGGCGCAGGCGCTGCTCGCGGCCGGCCGGCGCCCGGCGGTGGAGGGGGACCGGGCCGCGCTGGCGGTGGGGGAGGGGAAGGCGGCGCGGCTGGTGCTCGAGGACGGGGTATGGCGGGTCGAGGCCCTGGAGTGATTTGAGAACCCCCGGCCCTCCGGCTATAAGGCGCGCATGCCATTCGACGCCGAGGCGGCCCTGGCCGCGCTCAAGAAGGTCATGGACCCCGAGCTCAACCGGGACCTGGTCAGCCTGGGGATGGTCAAGGACCTCTCGGTGTCCGGCGACGCCGTCTCCCTCAAGGTGGAGCTCACCACCCCGGCCTGTCCCCTCAAGGACCGCATCGGCAAGGACGTGGACGCGGTGCTCAAGGCCGCCGGAGCCCGGCGGGTGGAGATCACCTGGGGCTCCCAGGTGCGGGCCGCTCCGGGCGCCGGCCAGGGGCAGCTCACCCCGGGCGTGAAGAACATCGTGCTGGTGGGCGCCGGCAAGGGCGGCGTGGGCAAGAGCACCGTCGCCATCAACGTGGCGGTGGGCCTGGCCCGCATGGGCGCCGGGGTGGGCATCCTCGACGCCGACATCTACGGCCCCTCCATCCCCATCCTCAGCGGCCTGCACGCCACCCGCCCCCGCTCCCGGGACGGCAAGACCCTGGACCCCATCGAGGCCCATGGCCTCAAGGTCATGTCCATCGGCTTCCTGGTGGATCCGGACCAGGCGCTCATCTGGCGCGGCCCCATGGTGACCGGGGCCCTCATCCAGCTCATGCGCGACGTGAACTGGGGCGAGCTCGACTACCTGGTGCTGGACCTGCCCCCCGGCACCGGCGACGTCCCCCTCACCCTGGCGCAGAACGTCCGCGCCGCCGGGGTGGTGCTGGTCTCCACGCCGCAGGACGTGGCCCTGGCCGACGTCATCCGCGCCAAGCTCATGTTCGACAAGGTCTCCATCCCGGTGCTGGGCATCGTGGAGAACATGTCGTCCTTCATCTGCCCCCACTGCCGCGGCGAGACCCCCATCTTCGACCACGGCGGCGCCCGCAAGGCGGCCGACAAGCTGGGCATCCGCTTCCTGGGCGAGGTGCCCATCGACCTCGCCATCCGCGAGGCCGGCGACGCCGGGATGCCGGTGGTGGCCAAGGCCCCGGAGAGCCCGCAGGCCAAGGCCTTCCTCGAGGTGGCCGGTCAGGTGGCCGCCGCCGTGAGCGTCCAGGTCATGAAGGCGCCGCGGCTGCCGGTCATCGGCGCCCAGCCGCGGGCGTAGCCAGCGGGCCGACCGCGGCGCGGCGAGGGGCGCCGCCGCGCCTCAGGGGCGGGCAGGATCCACGCCGATCGAGCGGTAGGTGGCTTGACGCAGCGCGTCAGCCCGTGGATCGTCGAGGCGGGAGCCCATCTGGTTGGGGATGTAGCCGAAGCCCACCTGGGCGTGGGGATCGGCGAAGCCGAGCGAGCCCCCGGTTCCCGGAGCGCCGAAGGCGCTGGGGTGGGCGAAGGGGGCCTTCGGGCCGGGCTTGGCGAAGCCCAGCGAGAACTGGACCTCCACCTTCAGGCAGGCGTCGCGGAATCCGTGGGCCGGTGGGACCGCGGGTGCCATGAGCTGCTGGAGGGTCTCCTGGCGCAGCCCGAGTTCCTTCCCACCGGCGGCGAAGGCGCCGTAGGCCCGTGCCAGGGCGCGCGCCGTCCCAACGCCTCCCCCGGCCGGCACCTCCAGCTCGCGGGCGTATACCCGATCGCCCTGCTCGGGCAGCTCCGAGCCCTCCAGGCAGCGGCGGAAGCGCGACCGCGGGTTCACCACGGCGAGCGCCAGCCGGAAGGGCAGCGAGAGGAGCGCATCCGCCATCTTGAACCGGTAGAGCGGCGCCAGCCGGGAGTCCGGGATCTCCTCCGGCAGCCGCAGGTAGAACTCGATACCCAGCGGGGTCGCGATCTCCTCCTGGAAGAACCGCCCCAGGGTCCGGTGCCGGGGGTCGACCCGGCGCAACAGCTCGCCCTCGTAGAACCCGAGGGTGATGCCGTGGTAGGCCTGCCGCGAGCCCGGCGGCCAGGCCGGCCTCTGCCGGGCCAGGACGGCGGCCAGCCGGTCGGGATCGGCGACCAGGTCCCTCGTCGGCCGCTGGTCCAGGGCGTAGAGCCCGGCCTGGTGCGACAGGAGGTGCCGGACCGTGATCCGCTCCTTGCCCTGCTGGGCGAACTCCGGCCAGTAGGCGGCCACCCGCTCCTCGTAGTCGAAGAGCCCCCGCGAGTGGGCCAGCGCCATGGCCAGGCCGGCCATGCCCTTGGTGGTCGAGTGCACCAGGGCCATGGTGTCCTCTTCCCACGGCTCGCCGGTCGCCTTGTCGCGGACACCGCCCCACAGGTCCACCACCTTCTCCCCGCGGTGGTAGACGCAGCACGCCGCCCCTACCTCGCCGCGGCGCTCGAAGTTCTCGACGAAGGCCGCCCGCACCGCCTGGAAGGCCGGCCCTGCGAAGCCCGCGATGGCGGGGCGGCGCGGCTCCGATCCAGCGCCTCTCTCCAGCAACGCCGTCGAGACGGTCATGGGTCCCTCCAGCCGGAAGGGTGCGAACCCGGCGAGCCGACGGCAACCACCCGGAGCGGCCGACCCGGTGTGGCCTGCACCCAGCAGGTTCGGCGGCCAGGCCGGAAGGGGAGCCACCAGCCGGTGCGGCCTTTCGGGGCCCCCCGCCTTTTCCGTCACCGGATTGCCCGTTGCGGTGTCGCTGCGGGTGGTGGGGGGAAGGAGAAGACGGTCATGATCATCGGTTGGAAGACCCCGCTCACGGCGCTGCTGGGGATGGTCCTCCTGGGCGCCACCTCGCCGTCCGGGTGCGGGACGGGATCCAAGTCCGCGGCCAGCTCGAGCCGCGACGGGAACATGCCGGGACCCTCGGGCGCCAGGCCGCTCGACCTGAAGGCCAGGCTGAGCAGCTTCAAGGAGACGCCTCCCATCGTCACCACCGGCCGCGGCACGTTCAAGGCCCAGGTGAGCGCCGACGGAACCTCCATCGCCTACGAGCTCACCTACGACGCCCTCGAGGGCGTGGCCAACGGCGGGGCCGTCACCGGCGCCCACATCCACATCGGCCACCTGAACGCCGCGGGCGGCATCGCCATCCCCCTCTGCGGCGGCGCTAGCAACCCGTGCCCCATGCCGCCCGCCGACCTGACGGGGACCCTCACCTCGGCCGACGTGCCCGGCCTGGCCGCCCAGGGGATCGGCCAGGGCGACCTCGCCGAGGTGATCCAGGCGATCCGCAGGGGTCTCACCTACGCGAACGTCCACACCACCGCCTTCCCCTCGGGCGAGATCCGCGGCCAGATCATCCCCGGCGAGCCCCGCGCCGGCGAGGACGAGCACGAGGAGGACGACTCCCACTGACGGGGTGAGCCACCAACGGCCCCGGCGCGACCGTCGCTGGCGCTCCGCCGAAAGCTGCTATAAGCGGGGCATGTCCGAGGAACGGAACCCGCCGGGGCCGCTGGACGATCCCGCTCCGGCGGCGGAGGGCGGGGTGGCCGGCTCGCTGGGCGGGCTGGTGGCCGACGTGGTGCGCAAGGTGGTCCTGGCCGGGGCCGGCGCGCTGTTCCTCACCGAGGAGAGCGCCCGCAAGCTGGCCCGGGAGTGGAAGCTCCCCAAGGACCTGGCCGGCTTCCTGGTCTCGCAGGCCGCGGGCGCCAAGGACGAGGTGCTGCGGGTGGTCTCGGCGGAGATCCGCCGCTTCCTCGAGTCCGAGGCCTTCCGGCGCGAGCTGTTCCAGGTGCTGGAGTCGATGGCGGTCGAGGTGAACGCCGAGATCCGGCTCAAGGAGGCCAAGGGGCGGCCTGCTCGCACCCGGGTGGCGGTGAAGCCGGTCCGGCCGCATGGCGAGCCCGGGCCCGAGGAGCCGTGAAGGCGTTGTCGCGGGCGGTGCTGCTCGTCGGGGCGGTGGCGGTGGGGGCGCTTCTCTTCCGGGCCGCGCCTCGGGAGGTGACCCTGGTCTACGGGCTCCCCCCCGGTCCGCCGCCCGCGGCGCTGGCGGTGGAGATCCGGCGCGGCGACGAGCTGGTGCGGCGGGCCGAGATCCTGGTGTCCGCCGGCGCCCGCGAGGTGCGCCACCCGGTCCGGCTGCCCGACGGCGACTACCGGGTGGTGGTGCGCGCCGGCGCGGCGGTCTTCGAGCGGACGGTGACGATCGTCGAGGCGGGGACCGTCGTCCTCCCGCTCGGGCGCTGACCGCGATCAAGCGCAGGGGAGCCGCGGAACCGGATCCGGCGGCGCATTGACATCCGGGTCGGGCGAGGCTACCAAGGCCGCACGCGTCCGCCGGACCTCCGGCCAGGCGCGCTCCCGGCACGGAGGAGGAATTTCCATGGCGATCGAGCGCATGGCGGTGATCGGCGCGGGGCAGATGGGGAGCGGGATCGCCCAGGTGGCGGCCCAGGCGGGCCTCTCGGTGACGCTGGTGGACGCTTCGCCGGAGCTGGCCGAGAAGGCGCTCGCGAAGCTCGGCGCCGGCCTGCAGAAGCTGGTGGAGAAGGGAAAGCTCACCGCCGAGCAGCGCTCGACCGTCCTCTCCCGCATCAAGGCCGGCAAGGGGCTCGACGACTGCGCCGGGGCGGACCTGGCCATCGAGGCGGTGGTGGAGAACGAGGGCGTGAAGAAGGAGATCTTCAAGAGGCTCGACGCCCTCTTGGCCCCGAGCGCCATCCTGGCCTCCAACACCAGCTCCATCTCCATCACCGCCCTCGGGGCCGCCACCCGCCGCCCCGGGAAGCTCATCGGCATGCACTTCATGAACCCGCCGCCGGTGATGCAGCTCATCGAGATCATCCGCGGCCTGGCCACCTCCGACGAGACCTGGCGGACGGTGGTGGATCTCGCGAAGAAGTTCGGCAAGACCACGGTGACCTCCAAGGACATGCCCGGGTTCATCGTGAACCGGGTTCTCATCCCGCTCATCAACGAGGCCTGCTTCGCCCTTCAAGAAGGGCTGGCCACGCCCGAGGACCTGGACACCGCCGTGAAGCTGGGCCTGAACCACCCCATGGGCCCGCTCGCCCTGGCCGACTTCATCGGGCTCGACACCTGCCTCGCCATCGCCGAGGTGTTGCACCGCGAGCTGGGCGAGGACAAGTACCGGCCGGCGCCGCTGCTCAGGCAGTACGTGGCCGCCGGGTGGTTCGGGCGCAAGAGCGGGCGCGGCTTCTTCGACTACTCGCAGGCGAGGTGAGGGAGGCCCCATGCAGCTCCAGAACCTGCTCTACGCGGCACAGGACGGCGTGGGGGTGGTCACCCTGAACCGCCCCAAGGCCCTGAACGCCCTGGATTCCCGCACCATCGAGGAGCTCTCCCAGGTGGTCGAGGCGGCGCGGAGCGACTCCTCGCTCCGGGCGCTGGTGGTCACCGGGGCCGGCGACAAGGCCTTCGTGGCCGGAGCGGACATCTCGCAGATGGCGGGGCTCTCGGCGCTGGAGGCGCGCCGCTTCGCCGACCTGGGGCAGCGGACGCTGGCGGCCCTGGAGGCCCTGGACGTTCCCACGCTGGCGGCGGTGAACGGCTTCGCCCTGGGCGGCGGCTGCGAGCTGGCCCTGGCCTGCGACCTGGTCTACGCCAGCGAGAAGGCCCGCTTCGGCCAGCCCGAGGTCAACCTGGGGCTCATCCCCGGCTTCGGCGGCACTCAACGCCTGGCGCGGCGGGTGGGGCCCATGCGGGCCATGGAGATGATCCTCACCGGCGACATGGTGGACGCGGCCCGGGCCAGGGAGATGGGCCTGGTGCTGGAGGTGCTCCCGGCCGACAAGCTCATGGAGCACGTGCTCTCGCTGGCGAAGAAGATCGCCGGCAAGGGGGCGGCCTGCCTGGCCCAGGCCAAGCGGGCGGTGCTGGCCGCCTCCGACGCGGACCTCAACACCGGCAACCAGCTGGAGCGCCAGGCCTTCGCGGTGCTCTTCGGCACCGAGGACGCCCGGGAGGGGATGAAGGCATTTCTCGAGAAGCGCCCGGCCCGGTTCCAGGGCCGGTGACGCCGGAGGCGCCATGCACATCGAGCTGACCGACGAGCAGCGCCAGGTCCGCGACCTCTGCCGCGAGTTCGCCGACCAGGAGCTCAAGCCCAACGCCCGCCGCTGGGACGAGCACCACGAGTTCCCCGCCGCGGCCGTGAAGAAGCTCGCCGAGATGGGGCTGCTGGCGGTGGCCATCCCCTCGGAGTGGGGCGGGGCGGGGATGGACAACGTCTCCTACGCGCTGGCCATGGAGGAGATCTCCCGCGGCTGCGCCGGGACCGGCGTCATCATGAGCGTCAACAACTCGCTCTACTGCGACCCGGTCCTGAAGTACGGCACCGAGGAGCAGAAGCGGCAGTTCCTCCTGCCCTTCGCCCGCGGCGAGAAGCTCGGCTGCTTCGCCCTCACCGAGCCCATGAGCGGCTCCGACGCCGCAGAGATGCGGACGGTGGCGGTGAAGAAGGGGGACGAGTACGTCCTGAACGGCTCGAAGAACTTCATCACCAACGGCCCCCAGGCCGACGCGGTGCTGGTGTTCGTCATGACCGACAGGGAGAAGCGGCACAAGGGCGTCAGCGCCTTCCTGGTGCCGGCCGACGCCCGGGGGTTCACCCGCGGCAAGCCGGACGACAAGGTCGGCATCCGCGCCTCCGGCTCCTGCACCGTCTTCTTCGAGGACTGCCTGGTCCCGGCCCGCTCCCGCCTGGGGGGGGAGGGGGACGGGTTCAAGATCGCCATGACCACCCTCGACGGCGGCCGCATCGGCATCGCCGCCCAGGCGCTGGGGATCGCCCGCGCCGCCCACGAGGAGGCGCTGGCCTACGCCAAGGAGCGCAAGGCTTTCGGGCAGCCCATCGCCCAGTTCCAGGCCATCCAGTTCATGCTGGCCGACATGGCCACCGAGCTGGATGCGGCGCGGCTGCTGGTGTGGCGCGCCGCCTCGCTCAAGGACAAGGGCGTGCGCCACTCGGCCGAGAGCGCCATGGCCAAGCTCTACGCCTCCGAGATGTGCGAGCGGGTGACCTCCAAGGCCATCCAGATCCACGGTGGGTACGGGTACGTGAAGGAGTACGACGTGGAGCGCCACTGGCGCGACAGCCGCATCACCGAGATCTACGAGGGGACGAGCGAGATCCAGCGCCTGGTCATCTCCGCCGCCGTCCTCAAGGACTAGCCACCGGGCCAGGCCCGGCCCGGGGGCCGCACCACCGCACATGGACTTCGAGCCCACCGAGGCCCAGGCCGCCGTCGCCGCCACCGCCCGGGCCTTCGCCGAGAAGCGGGCGGCCCCGGCCGCAGCGGAGAACGACCGCCTGGCGCGCTTCCCGGTCGAGCTGGTGCGGGGCCTCGGCGAGATGGGCCTCCTGTGCGCCACGGTGCCCGCCGACTACGGCGGCTCGGAGGCCGGGGCGGTGGCCTACGCCCTGGCGGTGATGGAGATCGCCGCCGCCGACTGCTCGCTGGCGGTCACCATGTCGGTCACCAACATGGTGGCCGACACCATCGCCCGCTTCGGGACCGAGCAGCAGAAGCGGCGCTGCCTGCCGCGGCTGGCCTCGGCCGAGTGGCTGGCCGCCTCCTTCGCGCTCTCCGAGCCTCAGGCCGGGAGCGACGCCGCCGGCCTCCTCACCCGGGCGGTGCGGCGGGGCGACCAATGGGTGCTCGACGGGCAGAAGCAGTGGATCACCGCCGGCGCCGAGGCCGGGGTCTTCGTGGTGTGGGCCCGGACCGACCCCGCGGCCGGGACGAGGGGCATCACCGCCTTCCTGGTGGAGGCGGGGACCCCGGGGCTCTCCGTCGGGAAGCACGAAGAGAAGATGGGCCTGCGCGCCTCGAGCACGGTGCCACTCCTCTTCGAGAAGTGCGCCGTCCCCGGGTCGGCGGTGCTGGGCCGGCCGGGGCAGGGGTACGCCATCGCCCTGGCCACCCTGGACGGCGGCCGCATCGGCATCGCCTCGCAGGCCACCGGCACCATCCGCGCCGCGCTCCAGGCCAGCGTCCGCTACGCCCGGGAGCGGACCACCTTCGGGAAGCCCATCGCCGAGCACCAGGCGGTGGC
Source organism: Anaeromyxobacteraceae bacterium (assembly GCA_035655915.1). GTDB lineage: Bacteria > Myxococcota > Myxococcia > Myxococcales > Anaeromyxobacteraceae > DASTPH01. The sequence goes on along the minus strand of DASRTO010000711.1, from coordinate 42 downwards.
CTTCATGCTGGCGGACATGAGGACCGCCCACGACGCCGCCCG
>DASRTO010000710.1:0-21332 GCA_035655915.1 Anaeromyxobacteraceae bacterium | reverse complement strand
GGCCGACCTCGCCGGCAAGGCCGACCTGGTGCTGGTGGACGCTCCCTGCAGCGGCCTGGGCACGCTCCGGCGCAGGCCCGACGCCCGCTGGCGGCTCGAGCCGGGCGACCCGGAGCGCTTCGCCGCCGCCCAGCGCGAGCTGGGCGCCCGCTTCGCCAGGATGGTTCGCCCCGGCGGCCGCCTGGTCTACGCCACCTGCGCCATCGGACGGACCGAGAACGAGGAGGTGGCCGAGTTCCTGGCCGCCGAGCCGGGGCTCGCCCCGCTGCCGCTCGAGCGGACCCTGGGGCCCGAGCGGGCGCGGGCCCTCGGGGCCGAGGGGCACCTGCTCCGGCTCTTGCCGCACCGGCACGGGACCGATGGCTTCTTCGTCGCGGCCTTCGAGCGGGCCCGTTAAGTCGGGTGCCGTGGACCCCGAACGGCGACGAGGCGGGTAGCGCATGCCCGAGCTGCCCGAGGTCGAGATCGCCGCGCGCAACCTCCGCCGCTGGGCCGAGGGGCGGCGCATCGACCGGGTCGAGGCCGAGCCCGCGGCGCGGCGGATCTTCCGTCCGCAGAGCCCCCGGACCTTCGCGGCGGCGCTGGCCGGCGCCCGGGTGGCCGGCGTGGACCGCCGCGGCAAGCAGCTCCTCCTCACGCTGGAGGCCGGTGACGGGGCCCTGGGCCTGGTCTCGCACCTGGGCATGACCGGCAAGTGGTTGCGCCGCGACGGCGCCGGGCCGGCCCCCTCGCACTCCCGGGCCCGGCTGCGCCTCGACGACGGGGCGGTGCTCCACTACCGCGACCCGCGCCTCTTCGGGCGTCTGCGGCTGGTGCCGGGCGCGCGCTTCGCCGAGGTGCCGGAGGTGGCGGCGCTCGGCCCCGACCCGCTCCAGGACGGGGTGGACCCGGCGCGGCTCGCGTCGCGGCTCGCCCGCATCCGCCGGCCGGTGAAGGTGGCGCTCCTCGACCAGGGGCTCCTGGCCGGGGTGGGGAACATCCTGGCGAGCGAGTCGCTCTTCCGCGCCCGCCTCGACCCGCGCCGCCGCGCCTCGTCGATCGGCCGCGCCGAGGTAGGGCGCCTGGCCCGGGCCATCGAGGCGTCGGTGCGTGAGACCATCGAGCGGGAGGACTCGCCCGAGGTGAGCTACGTCGAGGAGCCCGGCGCCGAGAACCCCTTCCTGGTCTACGCCCGCGAGGGGGAGCCCTGCCCGCGCTGCCGCCGCGGCCGCATCCGGCGGGCGGCGCAGGCGCAGCGCTCCACCTACTGGTGCCCGCGCTGCCAGGAATAGCCGAGCCGCCCGGAACGGGCGGCGAGGCCGCTTCTGAGGCAGCCCCGTGTCGCCGGGCGTCCCGTCCGAGCGGGGGGCCCACCGCCCCGTCGCCGCCCCGCGACGCCCGTCGGCCCGGGATGGTATGAGCAGGGTCCATGGGGCCGGGAGACCTGGCGCGCCTGAGCGTGGCCGAGCTCCGGACCCGCTTCCTCGAAAAGGGGCGGGCGTTGCCCCCGGAGTGGGAGGCGGCGCTGGCGCGCGATCCGCGGGCCGGGGCGCGGGCGGTGCACCGGGCGGTGCTGCGGCGGCGCCGCCAGAACCGGGCCGAGGGGCAGAGGCTGCGCCGGCTGCTGCGCTACGAGACCGAGCTGTGGGCGCGCGGCCTGACGCTGGTGGCCGGCGCCGACGAGGCGGGGATGGCGCCGCTGGCCGGCCCGGTGGTGGCGGGGGCCTGCATCCTGCCCCGCGACTACCGGCCCCGCGGCATCGACGACTCCAAGAAGCTGGACGCCCGCGAGCGGGAGCGGCTCGCCGGGGACATCCGCCGGAACGCGGTCTGCTGGGCGGTGGCCCGGGCCGAGGTGGAGGAGATCGACCGGCTCAACGTCTACTGGGCCGGCATCCTGGCGCTGGAGCGGGCGGTGCGGGCCCTCTCGCGGAGGCCGGAGCACCTGCTGGTGGACGCCCGCACCCTGCGCGGCCTGGACCTGCCGCAGCAGGGCATCGTCCACGGGGACGCGCTCTCCCTCACCATCGCCGCCGCCTCCATCCTGGCCAAGACCGCCCGCGACGCGCTCATGGAGGAGCTGGACGCGCGCCACCCGGGCTATGGCCTGGCCCGTCACAAGGGCTACCCCACCCCCGACCACCTGAAGGCGCTGCGTGAGCGCGGCCCCTGCCCCGTCCACCGGCGCTCCTTCGCGCCGGTGCAGCAGGCGCTGGGCGAGGCGCCCGCCCAAGGCCACCTCTTCGGCAAGCCGATTTGACGCCCGGGCGATGGTGGCTTAGAACCCGGTGCAAAGGACAGAGCCCGACGGCGCAGGTGCGGCTCCCCCGCGGATGGACCGCGGCCCCGAGCGCCCCCCGATCCGGCGAACGGCATGGCCGACCCGCACCCCTCCGACCCCTCTCCCCGCCTCGCCCTCGACCCCGAGCCCCCGCGCCCCCTTCACGAGCCGGAGATCCCGGAGGAGCGGCTCGACCCCGACGCCGTCAAGGTCATCGCCCGGCTGCGCCACATGCGCCACCAGGCCTACCTGGTGGGCGGCTGCGTGCGCGACCTGTTGCTCACGCGCATCCCCAAGGACTTCGACATCGCCACCGACGCCCACCCCGGCGAGGTGCGCGCCATCTTCCGCAACTGCCGCCTCATCGGGCGCCGCTTCCGGCTGGCCCATGTCTACTTCCGCGGCGGGAAGATCGTCGAGGTGGCCACCTTCCGGCAGAACCCGGTGGATGCCGCCGAGGACCTGGCCGAGGAGGGCGACCTCCTCATCACCCGGGACAACGTCTTCGGCACCGCTGAGGAGGACGCCCGCCGCCGCGACTTCACGGTGAACGGCCTGTTCTACGATCCGTTCGCCGGCGAGGTCATCGACTACGTGGGCGGCCGCGCCGACCTGGAGGCCCGCCGCATCGCCACCATCGGCGACCCGGAAATCCGCATCCGGGAGGACCCGGTGCGGGCGCTGCGGGCGGTGCGCTTCGCGGCCCGGCTGGGCTTCACCATCGACCCGGAGGTGTTTGCCGCCATGCGGCGCAACGCCTCCGAGCTGGCGCGCTGCGCCCCGCCGCGGGTGCTGGAGGAGGTCTTCAAGATCCTGCGCTGCGGCAACGCCAACCGGGCCTTCGCCCTCCTGCGCGCCTCGGGGGTGCTGGCGGTGGTGCTGCCGGCCCTGGCCCAGGCCCTGGAGGCCGGGGGGGAAGTCGGGCGCAAGGGCTTCCACGCCCACCTGGCGGCCCTGGACCACCTGGTGCGCGCCGGCGAGGAGGTCTCCGAGGCGGTGCTGCTCGGCTCGCTGCTCATGCACCTGCGGCGAGCGGGAGAGGGCGAGGCGGGGGCCGACGGCCTGCTCACGGCCCTGGTGCAGACGGCGCGGCTTCCGCGGCGGGTGGCGGAGCGCACGAGGCTGGCCATCGGGGCCCAGCGGCACCTGCACGGCCCGCCGCGCCGGCGCCGCCGCGGCCTCACCGGCCAGGGGTACTTCCGCGACGCGGTCCAGCTGCTGGAGATGACCGTGCGCGCCACCGGCGAGGGCGCCGAGGCGCTGGAGCGGTGGAAGGCTCAGGCCGAGGCCAGGTTGCGCGAGCCCGCTCCGGGGCCGTGGGGCGGGGAGCGCCAGGGCGGCCCGGGGGCGCAGCCGGTCAGGCCGAACGGGTCCGGGCCGGGGATGGGCGCCGCCCCGGCCGCCGGGAATGAACCCCCGGACGCCGCCGGACCGGCTCCCGCGCCGTTCGGGGCCGCTGCGGCCGCCCCGGCCGGTGGTGGGGCGCCGGCCGGCGAGGCCGGACGCCGCCGGCGCCGCCGCCGGGGCGGACGCCGCCGGCGCCGCCGGGGCCAGGGGGCGGCCGGAGGGGCCACACCGCCGCCCGCCGCCCGGGGATCGCCCGCGTAGGCCGGAAGGCCTCGGTCGCGGCGCGAGCTTCCGCCTCGATTCGGGTAGAATCCCGCGAGCCCGAGGACCCCGAGCCACCCCATGAAGACCGCGCGGAACCCGCCCGCCCCGCCCGCCGAGAAGCAGAGGCCCGCCTACGGCCGCATCCTCCTCAAGCTCTCGGGGGAAGCGCTCATGGGAGAGGGCAAGTACGGCATCTCCCAGAAGACCCTGGCCGCCATCGCCCAGGACGTGAAGGACGTGGTGGAACTCTCGGTGCAGGTGGCGCTCACCATCGGCGGCGGCAACATCTTCCGCGGCGTCTCTGGAGCCACCGAGGGGATGGACCGCTCCAGCGCCGACTACATGGGGATGCTGGCCACGGTCATCAACGCCATGGCCCTGCAGGACGCCCTGGAGCGGATTGGGGTGCAGACCCGCATCCAGTCGGCCATCGAGATGCACCAGGTGGCCGAGCCCTACATCCGCCGCCGCGCCATGCGCCACCTCGAGAAGGGCCGGGTGGTCATCTTCGCCGCTGGCACCGGCAACCCCTACTTCACCACCGACACCGCCGCCAGCCTCCGGGCCATGGAGATCAAGGCCGACGTGCTGCTCAAGGCCACCAAGGTGGACGGGGTGTACTCGGACGACCCCAAGAAGAACCCCAACGCCGTCAAGTTCCGACAGCTCAGCTACCTGGACGTGCTGAAGAAGAACCTCAAGGTGATGGACTCCACCGCCATCTCCCTGTGCATGGACAACGACCTCCCCATCGTGGTCTTCGACCTGACCGGGCGGGGGAACGTGAGGCGGGTGGTGCTGGGGGAGCCGATCGGCACCACCGTCGGCAAGGGCGCCACCGCGCGCGCCAGCGCCGGGTAGGCGAGGGCAGGAGGCAGTCATGGGAATGGCCGACGACATCGTCAAGGACCTGCACGCCCGCATCGCCAAGACGCACGATGCCTTCCGCCAGGACCTGCTGGGCATCCGCACCGGGCGGGCCAACCTGCACCTGCTCGACGGCATCAAGGTCGACTACTACGGCCAGCCCACGCCGCTCAACCAGGTGTCCACGCTGGCGGTGGCCGACGCCCGCCTCATCACCTGCAAGCCGTGGGAGAAGGGCATGATCCCGGTGATCGAGAAGGCCATCCGGGACGCCAACCTGGGCCTGAACCCCCAGAGCGACAAGGACCTGGTGCGGGTGCCCATCCCCCCGCTCACCGAGGAGCGGCGCAAGGAGATCGTGAAGCAGGTGAAGCAGAAGGGCGAGGAGTACAAGATCGCGGTGCGCAACGAGCGCCGCGACGCCAAGGAGCTGGTGGAGGTGGCCGAGAAGGACGGCGAGATCTCCGGCGACGACGCCAAGAAGGCCATGGAGAAGGTGCAGAAGGAGACCGACGAGGGCGTGAAGAAGATCGACGAGATGGTGGCCACCAAGGAGAAGGAAGTGATGCAGGTGTGACTGCGGCCATGGCGCCGCTGGCACTCTCCGCCGCCGCCCGGGTCGCCCTCCGTTACGGTCCGCTGGTGCTGGTGGGCTTCGCCGCCGGCGCGCTGTGGGCGCTGTCGCACCGCCCCGGCCTCTCACCCCGCACGCGCCGGGCGTGCCGGGTGCTATGGGTGGTCACCCTGCTCGCCGGCGCGCCGCTGTGGCTCTTCTTCGCGGCCACGGTCGGGTGGTAGCGCATCCCCCTCTCCCGGGAGGGACCCTGCGGGGGAGAGGAAACTCCACGGGCTCACGGCCGCCAGCCGTGGGCGATGGGGAAGCGGCGCCCCTCGCCGAAGGCCTTGGCGCTCACCTTGAGCACCGGGGCGGCCTGGCGGCGCTTGTACTCGCTCTGGATCACCATGCGCAGCACGCGCCGGACCAGCTCGGGCGGGTGGCCGCGGGCCACGATGGCGTCGAAGGGGAGCCGCTCCTCGACGTGGGCCAGCAGGATGTCGTCGAGCACCTCGTAGGGCGGCAGGGTGTCCTGGTCGGTCTGGTCGGGCCTGAGCTCGGCGGAGGGGACCTTGGTGAAGGTGCGCTCCGGGACGAGCGTCCGGCCCGCCAGCCGGTTGGCGGCGCGGGCCACCCGGTAGACCCACATCTTGGGCAGGTCGCCGATGACCGCCAGGCCGCCGGCCATGTCGCCGTAGAGCGTGCAGTAGCCCACCGCCAGCTCGCTCTTGTTGCCGGTGGAGAGCACCAGCGCCCCGGTCTCGTTGGAGATGGCCATGAGGATCTGGCCGCGCACCCGGGCCTGGACGTTCTGGGCGGTGAGGTCGGCCGGCTCGTGGCCGAAGGCCTCCCCCAGCGAGGCCAGCCAGGCGGCGTGCAGGGGCTCGATGGGGATTTCCTGGAGGCGGATGCCGAGCGCCCCGGCCAGGGCGCGAGCGTCCTCGCGGGAGTGGGCCGAGCTGAAGCGGGAGGGCATGGCCACGCCCAGGACGTTCTGCGGACCCAGGGCGTCGGCGGCCAGGCAGGCGGTGAGGGCGCTGTCGATGCCGCCGGAGAGGCCCACCACCGCGCTCCGGAAGCCGCACTTGCGCACGTAGTCGCGCAGCCCCATGGAGAGGGCCCGGAAGACCTCCTCGGCCTGCCCCTCCGGGCTCGCGGCGGGCGGGGGCGCCGGGGGGCGCGCCGAGCCGTCCGCGCCGAGCACCACCGGGTCCGACCCGTCCAGCGCGGCCACCAGCAGCGCCTCCTCCATGAGCGGCGCCCGGGCCAGCACCTCGCCCCCCCGGCCGACCAGCATCGAGCCGCCGTCGAAGAGGAGGGAGTCGTCGCCGCCCACCTGGTTCACGTAGGCGATGGGCGTGCCGTGGCTGCGGGCGCTCTGCCCCAGCATGCGCTCGCGCAGGGCCGGCTTCCCCAGGCCGTAGGGCGAGGCCGAGACGTTCACCACCAGCCCGGCCCCGGCCCGGGTCAGCTCGGCGATGGGGTCGCGGGCGTAGCGGGTCACGTCCCAGAAGCGCTTGTCGTTCCAGATGTCCTCGCAGATGGAGAGGCCCAGGGTGAGCCCCACGCCGCCGGCCGGCGCCGCCGTGGCCGACGCCGCGGGGATGAAGTAGCGCGTCTCGTCGAAGACGTCGTAGGTGGGGAGCAGCGACTTGCGCCCCACCGCGGCCAGGCGCCCGTCCTCCACCAGGGCGGCGGCGTTGTACAGCCCCGGTGGCGGCGCGCCGGCCACCGCCTCCGGGAACCCCACCACCACCGACAGGCCGCGCGACCACTCGGCGGGGCGGGCCAGCTCCCGCAGCGCCTCCGCCGACCGCTGCAGGAACTCGGGCATGTCGAGGAGGTCGCGGGGCGGGTACCCGCACACCGCCAGCTCCGGGAAGCACACCAGCCTGGCGCCGGCGCCCCGGGCCCGGGCGGCGAAGTCCCGGATCCTGGCCGCGTTGCCGGCGAAGTCGCCGACCGTGGGGTTCAGCTGCGCGAGCGCGATGCGCGGCGTCTGCACGGACGGCCGCATGGTAGCATCCTAAGCCCATGCCGCAGCGCGTGCTCATCGTGGAGCCCAGCAAGGTGGTGGCCCAGGCGCTGCGCCGCCACCTGGAGCGGGGGGGGTTCGCGGTGGACCTGGCCCTCCCCGCCGAGGCGGCGCAGCGGCTCCAGCCGGGCGCCCACGCGGTGGCCTTCGTGCGCCCGGAGGGCGCCGGCGGGACGGGGCTGGCGGAGCGGCTCAAGGAGGCCGACCCGCTCCTCCCGGTGGTGCTGGTCTACGAGGACGAGGAGGAGGCCGCCGACGAGGCGCTGGTGGCGGACGCGGTGCTGGTGGGCCCGCTCTCCGGCCCCACGGTGGTGAGCTGCGCACGGGCCATGGCCCGACTTCGGGCCCAGGCCCGCCGGCTCGCCGAGCTGGAGCGGGGCGGCGCCCGCTGGCGCGGCGGCGGCGACTATGAGTTCTTGAAGAAGCTGCTGCTGGTGGAGGTCCGGCGCTCGCGCCGTTATCGGTATCCCATCGCGCTGGCGCTGGTGGCGGTGGACCGCTGGAGGGAGGTGGCGGACGGGCTCGACCAGCGGGCCCGGGCCGGCCTGCTGGCCGAGCTGCTGGGGGTGATCTCGCGGGCGGTGCGGGACATCGACCTGGCGCTGCTCTACTCCCAGGACCGCTTCCTGGTGTTCATGCCCCACACCACCGCCGAGAGCGGGCTGCACGTCTCGACGCGCCTCGCCTCCCGCGTCCGGAACCGCGCCGGCCGCGTGCCGGTCACGGTGAGCGTGGGCGTGGCCGCTTACGAGGGGGAGGGGACGGTGTCCTTCTCGACGCTGGCGCGAGCCGCCGCTGACGCCCTGTCCCGGGCCCAGGCGGCGGGCGGCGACCGGGCCGAGCGCTCCGGGGCGCGGCGCAAGCGCGAGCGGGTGATCCTGGCCTGAGCACGCGGCCGCGCCGGGCTTCCGGCCCCCGACGGAGCGTTTCCGCCGGGGCGGCGGGGCCGTACCCTGCCCGGGGGAGATCCGCCATGCTCCGCCCTCTCGCGCTGGCCGCCGCCCTGCTGGTCCTCGCTTGCGCCCGGCCACGGCCGGCGCTCCCGGAAGTGCGGGTGGCCGCCACCGTTTCTGATCAGGGCGCCCGCGCCCTGATCTCGGCAGCCCGGGCGCGCCAGGTGGCGGCGCTCGTGCTGGTGGCCGGCGGGCCGGGCGGAGCCGACCTCGCGTGGTTCGGCGAGCCGGCCGAGGCGTTGGCGGCGGCGGGCGAGATCGTCGCCGGAGCCGCTCCACCCCAGCCGGACGTCGAGGCCCGCTGGAAGGATCCGGCCGGCCGGTTCGCCCCGCTCGCGGCCCGGGCGCGGGTGCTCTTGAGGAGCCCCAAACCAAAGCTGCCCGTGGAGCCGCGGCGCCTCAGGGACCTCGCCGACCCCCGCCTGGCCGGGCGGCAGGCGCTGGCCTCGTTCGGCCAGGGGCTCGGGCCGGCCACCGCCGCGGCCTTCTCCCTGATCCACGGCGAGCCGGCGGTCCTGGACCTCCTCGAGGCGGTGGCGCGCAACCACCCGCGCATCGCCGCCAGCGACGACGAGGTGCGGGTCCTGGTGGCCGGCGGCGCCGCCGCCTTCGGGCTCACCGGCTCGGAGGAGGCGGCGGCGGGGGCCGCCAGCACGGCGTCCCTGGAGGTCATCTACCCGGACCAGCAGGGGAGTGGCTGCGTGGTGCTCCCCACGGCGCTCGCCCTGACGCACCGGGGGGCCTCCTCGGAGGCGGCCCGGACGCTCCTCGCCTGGATGGCCGGGCCCGAGGCCGAGCAGATCCTGGTGGCGCGGGCGCCCGGCTACATGCCCCTGCGGGGCGACGTGCCGGTCCCGCCGGGCGTGCGGCCAGCCGGGAACGTCCGCTCCCCGACCCTCGACTGGGACGCCCTGGCGAAGGCGGTGGCCAGCTTGGAGCCGAAGCTGAAGGGCTGGCCAGGGCCCTGACCCGCAGCCCGCACGGGCTCATTCCTGATCGGCGAGCCCGGCTGGCTCGGCAATCACGCAGGACGATCAGATCCCATTCGGGTGTGTTGAAATGTACCTCTAAAGGGTGGTATATGGCCCCGAAAGGGTCATCAACACACCCTGAGTGGCGTCTTGGAAGCGTAGTCGTTCCATCGACTTGATCGAAAACAACCTGACGAGGCCCAGAGGGGGTGGCAACCAGACGGGGCGTTGTTATCGTGCATGGCGCCGGGGACAGGCCGGACGGGCGGGGGAGGAAGACAACCGACTGGCGGTCTGCCGACACCGGTGAACTGGCCCCACCCGGGGCGACATCGAGAAGAGAAGGGAACAACACCAATGGCCCAGATCGATATCGAGATCCTCACTCCGTTCGCCACCAAGTTCCTCGAGGGCACGAACCTCACCCCCGCCGAGCGGGCCGAGGTTCTGCGCATCGCCCAGGGATTCGCGTGCAAGGACTCGGCAGCCGCCGCTGGCGTGTCGCCCGAGACCATCCGCGCCCGCCGCAAGCGCATCTACCGCAAGCTCGACGTGCCCGGCTCGGGCGAGCTGCTCGCCAACCTGCTCGCCATGTCGCTGAAGATGCTCTCCCGCGGCGAGCGGATCGAGGCCCGGCCGATGACGGCCCAGTCCTCGATGGGCGCCAGCGCGCCCATGCTGCGTTAGCTCCCGCGGCCACCGGGCCGCGAGCATCCGGCGGTGGCCGGGCGGCGCGCGCCGTCCGGCCACCGGCCTTCCGGCCCCGCGGCGGCGCCGGGGGCGGCCGGCCTACCCCGCGAGCCAGCGCTCGATGCGCTCCGCCACCCCGGTCGGCGTGAAGCCGTAGCTCTCGGCCAGCGCCTTCTCCGGCGCGCTCGACCCGAAGCGGTCGATGCCGATCACCAGGCCGTCCCGTCCCGCCAGGCGCCACCACTCCAGGCCGCGAGCCGCTTCGACCGCGCAGACGCGCTGCCCGGCCGGCAGCACCTCACGCTGGTACGACTCGGGCTGCGACTCGAAGCAGGCCAGGCAGGGCATGGAGACCAGCCGGCCGGCGACGCCCTTCTGCGCCAGCAGCCGCAGCGCGACCTGGGCGGTACCGACCTCCGAGCCGGTGGCCACCACCGTGAACCTCGCCCCCGGCGCCTCCTCGACCACGTAGCCGCCGCGGGCGGGCGCCTGCGGGTCGAAGCCCCGGCGCTCCACCTTGCCGGGCTTCTGGCGGGTGAGGACCAGGGCGGTGGGGCCTTCCCGCCGCGAGAGGGCATGGGCCCAGGCGGCCGCCACCTCCAGCCCGTCGGCCGGGCGCACCACGTGCAGGTTGGGGATGGCCCTGAGCGCGGTGAGCTGCTCCACCGGCTGGTGGGTGGGGCCGTCCTCGCCGAGGAAGATGCTGTCGTGGGTCCACACGTAGATGACCTGAAGTCCGGACAGCGCCGCCAGCCGCGCCGGCGGCCGCATGTAGTCGCTGAAGATGAGGAAGGTGCCGGCGAAGGGCAGGAACAGGCCGTCGTAGGCCAGCCCGTTGGCGATGGCGCCCATGGCGTGCTCGCGGATGCCGTAGTGGACGTTCCGGCCGGACGGGCTCTCGGGGGAGAAGGAGCCGCCGCCCCTGATGTCGGTGAGGTTCGACTCCGCCAGGTCGGCCGAGCCGCCGACCAGCGAGGGGACCGCCGCGGCCGCCTTCTGGATGGCGGCCGAGGAGAGCTTGCGGGTGGAGTCGTGGACGTCGGCGCCCTCCAGCAGGCGCGACAGGAGGTCGGCCGGCACCTCGCGCCGCAGGTGGGCGTCGAGCAGGCGCGCCTTCTCCGGGTGGGTCTCGCGCCAGTCCTTCTCGCGCCGGGCCCAGGCGTCGTGCTCACCGATCTTCCCCGCCACCACCTCCTGCCAGTGCGCCCGCACCTCGTCGGGGACGAGGAAGCGCGGCTCCAGCGGCCAGCGCAGGAACTCCTTGGCGGCCCGGAGCTCATCCTCGCCCAGGGGGGCGCCGTGCACGCCGGAGGTGCCCTGCTTCTTGGGGGCCCCGTAGCCGATGACGGTGCGGACGCGGATGAGGCTCGGCCGGCCCAGCTCCGCCCGGGCGGCCTCGATGGCCCGGGAGATGCCGTGGTGGTCGCGGCCGGCCACCGACTGCACGTGCCAGCCGTAGCCCTCGAAGCGCCGGGTCACGTCCTCGCCGGTGAAGGCGATGGAGGTGCGGCCGTCGATGGTCACCTCGTTGTCGTCGTAGAGGTAGACCAGGCGGCCGAGCTTGTTGTGGCCGGCGAAGCTGGCGGCCTCGGCGGCCACGCCCTCCATGACGTCGCCGTCGGAGATGATGCCGTAGACGTGGACGTCCTCGAGCGGGTTGCCGGGGCCGAGCCGGGCCTGGAGCATGGCGTGTCCCAGCGCCATGCCCACGCCGTTGGCGAAGCCCTGGCCCAGCGGGCCGCTGGTCACCTCCACGCCGGGCGTGTGGCGGAACTCCGGGTGCCCCGGGGTCCGGGAGCCGAGCTGGCGGAACCTCCTGAGGTCGTCCAGGGAGAGGTCGAAGCCGCCGAGGTGCAGGAGGGCGTAGAGCAGCATCGACCCGTGCCCCGCCGAGAGCACGAAGCGGTCGCGCCCCAGCCAGCGCGGTTCCCGGGGGTGGAAGCGTAGGTGGCGCGTCCACAGCACCCAGGCCATGTCGGCCGCGCCCATGGGCATACCGGGGTGGCCGCTGTTCGACTGCTGGACGGCGTCGGCGGCCAGGAAGCGGATGGTGCTGACGCACTTCTCGACGAGCTCCGGACTCGGGATGGACGCCACGCCTGCCTCCATTTGGGGGTCGAACCATCGCTCACCGGTGCGGTGAGATCAAGGGCCCGGCACCCGGAGGGGGCCGGGTGGGCGCGGCCCGGGGCCCGATCCTGTAACCAGGACCCGCGCCGTTCTACCATCCCACCGTGACGGCCTTGCGCGTCGCGGCCTGGGTGGACGTGACCGAGGCGGAGGGGCCAGGGGCCCGCTTCGCCCTGTGGGTCCAGGGCTGCACCGTGCGCTGCCCCGGGTGCTGCAACCCGGGGATGCTCGACCCGGCCGGCGGCCGCGCCGTGGGCCCGGCGGAGGTGGTGCGCGAGGTGGCGGCGGTGCGCGACCGCATCGAGGGGGTGACGCTGCTCGGGGGCGAGCCCTTCGAGCAGGCGGCCCCGCTCGCGAATGTGGCCTGGGCGACGCGGGCCCTGGGGCTCTCGGTGATGACCTTCTCCGGATACACCCTGGAGGAGCTGCAGTCGGCGCGCGAGCCCGGCGTGGCGGCGCTCCTGGCCGCGACCGACCTGCTGGTGGACGGCCGCTACGACCGCGAGCGGCCGGAGCGGGAGCGGCACTGGGTGGGCTCGGCCAACCAGCGGTTCCACTTCCTTACCGACCGCTACCGCCCCGGCATCGAGCGGATCCGCCCGGGGGAGCCCGAGACCACCGTGGAGCTGCGCATCGGCGGCGACGGGCGGGTGCGCATGAACGGCTGGCCGGAGCGGTAGGCAGGTCAGAGCGCCGCCGGGTAGTGGTACCGGTACTCGGCGCGCTCCAGCGTCTCGCTCTCCTTCCCGAGGCTGCGGATGCGCGCCTTCTTGATCCAGGTGAGCCGGTGGGGCCGCAGCGTGCCCGGCTCGGTGACGAGCGAGAGCTCGTTCTGGATGCTCACCTTCTCGAAGAGCCCCGCCGTCGGCGCCTGCCCGGCCGGCACCAGGGAGGCCATGAACTTCTCCAGCACCGGCTTCAGGGCCTTGGGGTCCGGCACCGAGGTGAGCGACAGCTCGACGCAGCGGGGTTGCGTCTCCCCGGCGCAGGCGACCCGCTTGCGCGCCTGGAAGCGCATCTGGAACTTGACGGCCGCCCCGGGGGCCATGGGCAGCTCGCCCTCGCTCTCGGCGCTGTGCAGCTTGCCCAGCGGCAGGTCGGCCCCCTCCCAGAAGCCCACCGCCAGGTTCCACATCTCGTTGGCCTCGGCGAGCATGGCGCTGCGGACCATCTCCATGACCCGCTGGCGCTGCGCCTCGGGGATGCTCGAGTCGGCGAACATCTTCGCGAAGATCGGGTCCAGCGCCTCGGTCCCCTCGAGCCGCACCTGGGACAGGTCGGCCGAGACCACCTGCACCACCTTCTCCGAGGCCCGCATCCCCTCCTCGGCCAGCGCCGGTGGGAAGGGCGCGACGCCCTCCCAGGTGGTGTCGGAGGTGGTGAGCCGCCACTCGGCGCCCTTCTTCTCGGCGCGCCCGGTGTAGCGGAAGACCGACTTCTGCTCCGGCTTGCCGGTCTGCTTCTTCACCTTGGTGTAGGTCACCTTGGACTCGCCGCTCTCCGGCCAGGCGAAGCGCAGCGAGACGACGTCGGCGCCGGCCTTCTTCCCCGCGGCGGGCTTCTCGCCGGCGGCGTGGGGGGCGGGGACGGCGAGCAGCGCGGCGAGAGCGGCGGCGAGGGCGAGGCGCACGGGGACCTCCGCTGTGCGTGAGAGATAGTATATCCTCGCCCGGTGGCCAGCCATCCCTGGCACGACATCGAGCTGCCGCGCTACCTCGAGGACGTCATCCCGGCGGTGATCGAGATCCCCACCGGCTCGAAGGTGAAGTACGAGCTCGACAAGTCGTCGGGCCTGCTCATGGTGGACCGGGTGCTCTTCTCGGCGGTGCACTATCCCGCCAACTACGGCTTCGTGCCCCGGACCTACTGTGACGACGGCGACCCGCTCGACATCCTGGTCTTCTGCCAGGAGACCATCCAGCCACTCGCCATCATGCGCGCCAAGGTCATCGGGGTCATGCGCATGCGGGACGACAAGGGGCAGGACGACAAGCTCATCGCCGTGCACGCCGACGACCCCAACTACGCCGACTACGGCGACGTCTCGGAGATCCCGGCCCACCGGCTGCGCGAGCTGAAGCGCTTCTTCGAGGACTACAAGGCGCTGGAGCACAAGAAGGTGCTGGTCTCGGAGCCGCAGGGTCGCTCGGTCGCCCTGGAGGTCCTCCGCGACGCCATCCGCCTCTACGACCGGGAGCGCGACCGGCTCATGGGGCGGCCGGCGACCAGGGTGCCGGCGCCCCGCTCGCGCGTCCGCGGGAAGGCCGCCTCCCGGCGGCGCTGAGCCAGCGGGCGTCGGCCGGCGAGGCGCCCGCGACCCGGAGCGGGCCGTCGCGCGCCGGCCGCGCGCCGGCTATGTACCGGCCAGGAGGTCGTCCTCATGGCCATCGAGCCCTCCGGCCGGCGCGCCGCCTTCCGGCGGCTGCACCAGAACGGCTGCTTCGTTCTCCCGAACCCCTGGGACGCGGGCTCCGCCGTCTACCTGCAGCGCCTGGGCTTCAAGGCGCTCGCCACCACCAGCGCCGGCTTCGCCTTCTCCCGGGGGCGTCCCGACGGAGGCGTGCCTCGCGACGAGGTCCTCGACCACCTGCGGGCCATGGTGGAGGCGACGGACCTGCCGGTGAACGCCGACTTCGAGTCGGGGTTCGCCGCGGACGCCGCCGGCGTCGCCGAGAGCGTCCGGCTGTGCCTGGAGACCGGGGTGGCCGGGCTCTCCGTCGAGGACGCCACCGGCGATCCCGCCGCCCCGCTCCATCCGCTGGAGGTGGCGGTGGAGCGCTTGGCGGCAGCCCGCGCCGCCGTCGACGCCTCCGGCTCCGGCGCCGTGCTCACCGCTCGGGCCGAGTGCCACCTCGTCGGCCACCCCGACCCGCTGCGGGAGTCCCTGCGGCGCCTCGAGGCCTACGCCGCCGCCGGCGCCGACTGCCTCTACGCTCCCGGCCTGAGGACGCCGGAAGCGGTGGCTGCGGTGGTGAGGGCGGCGGCGCCCAGGCCCGTCAACGTCCTCGCCTCGGGCCCGTACTTCACGGTTCGGCAGCTGGAGGACCTCGGCGTGCGCCGCATCAGCGTCGGCGGAGCCCTGGCCCGGGCCGCCTGGGGCGCCCTGATGCAGGCCGCCGAGGAGATCGCGGCCCGCGGCACCTTCACGGCCCTGGGCGAGGCGCCTCCCCACCCCAGCCTGAACGCCCTGTTCCGCGAGGAGGCGCGGGAGCGCCGCGGAGGGGGCGAGCAGCGGTGACCGCCGAGGCGGCAGGCGGCGCCGGGCGCCTGCACCTGGTGGACGGCACCTTCGAGCTCTTCCGGGCCCACTTCTCGAAGCGCCCGGGCCACCGCGCGCCGTCCGGCCAGGAGGCCAAGGCCACCGTCGGGCTGGCGGGCTCGCTCCTCGCCCTGCTCTCCGACGAGCGCGAGGCGGTGACGCACCTGGCGGTGGCCTTCGACAACCCCATACGCTCCTTCCGCAACGACCTCTTCCCCGGCTACAAGACCGAGGAGGGGGTGCCGGTCGAGCTCTTGGCCCAGTTCGACGCCGCCGAGGAGGCGGCGCGTGCCCTGGGCGTGACGGTCTGGTCGATGCGGGAGCACGAGGCCGACGACGCGCTCGCCACCGGGGCGGCCCGCTTCCGGGACCAGGTGGGCCAGGTTCGGATCCTCTCGCCCGACAAGGACCTGGGGCAGTGCCTCTCGGGGCGGCAGGTGGTGCAGGTGGACCGCATCCGGGGACGCGAGATCGACGAGGGGGCCCTCCTCGACCGCCGCGGCATCCGCCCGGAGAGCGTGCCCGACTGGCTGGCGCTGGTCGGCGACGACGCCGACGGCCTCCCCGGGCTGCCCGGCTTCGGCGAGAAGACCGCCTCGGCGCTGCTCGGGCGGTACGTGCACCTGGAGGCCATCCCGGCCGAACCGGCCGCCTGGCCGGGGGCCATCCGCGGCGCCGACAAGCTCGCCCGCTCGCTGCAGGAGGGCCGTGAGGCGGTCTCCCTCTACCGGAGGCTGGCCACGCTGGTCCGCGACGTGCCTCTCCGCGAGTCGCTCGACGACCTGCGCTGGCGAGGAGCGCCGCGAGATCGTTTCGAGGCGTGGTGCCAGTCGGTCGGGGCCACCACGCTCCTGGCGGCGGGGAGCGCCGGGCGCGTGCGCTGGGCCCCGTAAGCGGGGGCTCCTCCGCCGGTAGGGCGGGGGCTCGTCCCCCGCCGAGTCCCCGCCGAGGCACGACGCGGGCCCCGCGCCCGCCCTACCCGCGAACCCCGCCACCCTCGATGCGGCCCAGCCGCCGCAGGGCCGGGGCGCGCCAGGCCACCGTGGCCACGGTGACGAGCGTCATGGCGCCCCCGAAGACCACCGACGGGGCCACCCCCAGCAAGCGGGCCGCCACGCCGCTCTCGAAGGCGCCCAGCTCGTTCGACGACCCGATGAAGAAGCTGTTCACGGCCGCCACC
The DNA here is from genome assembly GCA_035655915.1 of Anaeromyxobacteraceae bacterium. GTDB lineage: Bacteria > Myxococcota > Myxococcia > Myxococcales > Anaeromyxobacteraceae > DASTPH01. The sequence continues at coordinate 4,820 of DASRTO010000710.1, read as the reverse complement.
CGACCCATCCGCTCCTGCGGGGTCCAGGTCTGGATGAGGGTGCTGCGGGTCACCACCGAGACGCAGTCCAGGGCGCCGCCCACCGCCAGCAGGGCCAGGGACAGCGCGTAGGAGCGGGAGAGGGCGAAGGCGATCCAGGAGAGGCCGAACAAGGCCACGCTCCACAGGAGCGCCCGCCCGGCGCGGCGAAGCTGCCCGAGCCGCGCCAGCAGGAGCGACATCAGCACCGAGCCGACCGCCGGCGCGGCGCGCAGGAAGCCGAAGCCCACCTCGCCGACGTGGAGCACGTCCCGCGCGAAGATGGGGAGCAGCGCGCTCGCCCCTCCGAAGAGGACCGCGAAGAGGTCGAGGGACATGGCGCCCAGGAGCACCGGCTGGGCGAAGACGAAGCGGACGCCATCGGAGAGCTGCTCCAGGATGCGTCCCGGCGCCACCGCGGGGCGGGGGCGCGGGGCGGTGGCCGCCAGCGCGCCGAGGCCGGCGGCGCCCAGGCCGACCACTACTCCGTAGGCCAGGGCCGGGCCGCCGAGGGCGATGAGGGCGCCGCCCGCCGCCGGCCCCAGCACCATGGCGGTGTGGAAGACCGAGGAGCGCCAGGTGGCGGCGTTGTGGTAGTGGTCCCGCGGCACCAGCTCGCTGCCGAGCGCCGACGAGGCCGGGCGGAAGAAGGCGCGCCCCAGGCCCGCCAGCGCCTGGGCGCCGTAGAAGGCGAGCACCGAGCGTGTCCCCGAAAGGCTCAAGGCCAGGAGCCAGGTCGCGCTGGCCACCACCGCCGAGAGGCTCGCCAGCGACAGGGTGCGGCGGTCGACCCGGTCGGCGGCCCAGCCGCCCACCAGCGTCAGCGTGAGGAAGGGGAGGGCCTCGGCGAGCCCCACCAGGCCCAGCGAGAGCGGGTCGCCGGTGAGGGCGTACACCTGCCAGCCCAGGACCGCGCTCTGCACCTGGGTGGCGACCGACACCGCGCCCGTCAGCGCCAGGTAGGCGCGGAACTCCGGGAAGCGCAGGGAGGCGTAGGGGTCGTGCATCGAGGGTGGCGTGCCATGTGTCCGCTAGAGGAGCGATCAGGCTCGGAGGCGGACCGCTTCGGCGAGACGCTCTACGACCCGATGGCGGAGGCGGACCGGCGCGTGCTGGCCGCGGTCGACGCGCTGGCGAGGGCGCGGAGCCTGCCCCACGCGCAGGTCGCCCTGGCCTGGCTACTCCGGAGGGACGTCGCGACCGCCCCCATCGTGGGCGCGACGAGAATGGAGCACCTCGAGGGGGCGGGGGGGCTCGGCGTGCAGTTGTCCGAAGAGGAGGTGGCGGCTCTCGAGGCGCCGTACCTGCCGCATCCCGTTGCCGGATTCGGCTGAGCCAATCGCCGGCGCCAGGGCGGCCCGGCGCCGGCCGGCCAGGATTGGCCGCTCCGCCTGCTCGCGGATGGTCGGAACCCAGCCGCGGACGGGCTCGAAAGGGCCCACCGGAATCTCCGCGATCTCCCGACTCTCGCGCTCGATGACGCCACGGATGATCTCGAGCTGTTCGATCTCCCACGCCTCGGGAGTCCAAGCGGGTACCTTGATCTCCACGGCAGCCCCTTTCGATCCTCCATCTGTGCCCGGTCCGCCCGTCTCGCTATTCCCGCATCCCGACGTCAGGCCTTCGCGCGTCGTTCACTCGAGTGACGAACGGATCCGGGAAATCCGACCCCCCACATGGGCCCGGAGGGGACTGGCGACGAATCCTCCGCCTACGAAGAGCCACCGAGTCGACCATGCGGTCGGGGGCGGTGGGGTTCAGGAGCGACATCGCCGCCAATATACCGTCCCGGCATGACGTACACAGGCCCGGGAGCCGCGCTCCGGCGCCGGCCTGCACGGCGGCTCCCCGAACCGGTCCGCCCTGACGATGACCGGGAGGGGCCCCTTGCGACAGGGCGGCCTTGGCCGCGCGAACCACCCTCGCCTCGAGCTTGCTGAGCCTGTCGGGGACGGGCGCGTTCTTCCCGTCATCGGGCTGCCCGCGTACGGCTCGGCCTGGGCGGCCGTCTGCGCTCGGTGGAACGTGCGGGTGACGGGAGTGGGAGGCGCGCTGTCGGTCGAGGTGGCGGAGGTCGCCCCCGTGGACGGGTACCGCGCTCGGGGCGGGTTCGATCTGATAGTCATGGCCACCAAGGCTCACGACGCGATCGAGGCGGCGCCGAGGTTGTCGGGGCTCGTGGGGCCCGGCGGCACGCTGCTGCCGATCCAGAACGGCGCCGTGGCCCAGGCGATCGCGGACCGGCTCGGAGACGACCGCGTGCTCGGCGGGCTCTCGAACCTGGGGGCGACCATGACCGCTCCAGGCGTGTACGAGCAACGCAACGCGGGCCACCTGCTCATCGGAGAGCTGGCCGGGAGCGAGAGCGAGCGGGCGGAGCGGGCCCGAGATCGATTTCGTGAACGGGTACGTGGTGAGCCTCGGCCGGCAGCTCGGCGTCCGGACACCGGCGAACGCCGCCATCGTGGAGGCGGTCCACGCGATCGAGCGGAGGCAGATCGCACCAGAGCCGGCGCTCCTGGGAGGGATCCTGCAAGCCAGCGTCGTGGCGTGATCACCCCACGCGTGGAAAGTGCCGCGAGACGATCTCATCCACGTCGGCGAGCCAGCGGGCTCGTTGCTCCACCGTGCTCGTCACGACGACCGAGAAGGTCCGGCGTTCCACCTTCCGCACGCCGCAGAGGCCGAAGACGCAATTGCGCCAGATGGTCTCGAGGGGATCGCCGAAGACCCGCTCTTCCCGCTGGAATTGCGTGTTCGACGTGTTGAAGACGATCCCGACGCGCGCTCGAAGGAGGCCCTCGGGAACGCCCTCGCCCGAATCGCCTTCCAGGAACCGGTAGGCCACCCCGGGCCGCAGGGTCCGATCGATCCAGCCGGTGAGGATCGCCGGCGGTTGCCCCCACCAGTTCGGGTGGACGACGACGATCCCGTCCGCCTCGGCGATCTCCCGGCAGTGAGTCTCGACGACGTCCGGAAGGGGCGCTTCCGAGGGGAGCTCCTCCGCCGGGAGGACGGGATCGAACCGCTCGGCGTGCAGGTCGTGGAAGCGGACGACGTGCCCGAGCGCGCGGAGAACGGCGACGGCTCGCTTCGCGATCGCGTGGTTGAAGCTGCCGGGTTTCGGGTGGGCGAGGAGGACCGAGACGATCATCTCGATCTCATAGCACACGTGTGAGAGCCGCCTCTCCGCCCGATGAAGACTGCGTCGAGAAGCGCAGCGTGTCCGAGTGTGCCGGTCCCGGCGGACGACTGCATGGCGCCCAGACCGGCGGGCCGCGGCTCGCCTCGACTGGCAGTGAGCGGCTCTGCCGGGCGGTCCACTCGATGGACCCCGACAGTCGGCGGAAGCGCGGCTTGGTGGCAGTCGAGTGATCGAGGTCCGGCAGGTGGCGAAGCTGGACCGGGTCCTCATGCCGCGCCATCCTGGCTCTGAGCCGAGTGGTCGCTGTGAGCCCGCTCGCCGGCGAGCAGGGGTCATTTCGCGAGGAAGCCCTGCACGCGGGTCACGAAGCCGTCGACCTCCTCGCAGAACGGCAGGTGGCCGCTCTTCTCGAAGACCGCGAGCTCCGAGCCCGGGATCGCCCTGTGGATTCCCCAGGCCACCGACGGCGCGACGTTGAAGTCGTAGCGCCCCGTCACGACGAGGGTCGGGAACTTGAACCTGGACAGCTCGGGATTCAAGTCGAAACGCTGCAGGTCGGCCCACAGGGCCTTGTTCACCTTCTGGCGGTAGACGAACGACTTCGACCGGGCCATGAACGCGTCGCGCGCCTCGGCGGTGTAGAAGAGCATCGACATGTACTCGTGCAGATCGGCGGCGATGGCCTTCTCGTCTCCGAGCTCCACTGCGAAGGCGACGGCGTCCTGGCGCGAGACCGTTTCCGGATAGATGTTCTTGAAGAGGAAGACGGTGTCCTGAATCTTCGGCGCGGCGGAATTGACGATGAGGAGATGTGCGATCCGCTCCGGATGGCGCGCCGCATATGCCATCGCGAGATACCCGCCCCAAGAGTGTCCCAGCAGGTCGATCTTTGGAAGGCCCAGGTGGTCGCGAAGGGCGTCGAGATCCGCGATCTGCTCGGCCAGGCCGCACGGGGCACCGCCCTTCAACGCGCCCGACCGGCCGTTGCCTCGCTGGTCGTAGAAGACGACTTTGCGCCCCTTTGCGAGCCGATCCCACGCCAGGGAGCAGTGCAGGTAGCTGTGATCGAACCCGGGACCGCCGTTCGCCACCACCAGAGGCGTGCCAGGTCCATCGCCGCGGACCTCGTACCAGATCGTCACCCCGTTGGCCTCGAAGGTCGACCCTTGTTCCTGGATTCCTGCGGGAGCGGCCCAGGCCGCGAATCCCATCAGGCAAGCCCCGATCACCACCGGCCGTCGTCCCAAGCGCATCCGGCACCTCCTTTTGGTCCAGCCGGGGCAGAAGGTGCTCGTCATCGGCGCGGCGGGTTCGGTGGCTCCGGACGAAGAGCCCGGCTACCGCTGCGTGGTCCTGCCCTTCGCCGCCGTCGCCTGCTGGTACCACTCGGCGGTGCGGGTGCGGCTCCGGACCGTGCCGAGCGCCTTCTCCACCGCCTCGGTCTCGGCGAGGCAGCCCTGCCCCTTGAGGCCGTGGGTCTCGAGCTTCACGGTCCCGTCGGGCGCGATGGTCACCTCGATCTCGAGCTTCTCGGCCACGGTCACCTCCAGCGCTGCAGGACCACCTTCACGGTGCCGTCGGGCTGCCGCTCCTCCTTGGCGATCTGGTAGCCCTTCTGCTTGAGCTCGCTCGTCACCTTCGAGTAGGCGTAGCGCTG
>DASRTO010000709.1:0-2491 GCA_035655915.1 Anaeromyxobacteraceae bacterium | reverse complement strand
GCCGCGTTCGAGCGGCGCCTCGCCGACCTGGACGCGCTCGATGCCTCCGCCGGCGAGCGGGCCGCCGCCGAGGCGGTCCGTCGCGGCGCCGAGTGCGAGCCCACCGCGGGGCTCGACCTGCTCTTCCTCGACGGCTTCGCCCGCGCCTCTCCCTCGGCGAGCGATCTCCTGGCGGCGCTGGCGGCCCGGGCACGCCGCACCCTGGCGCGGCTGCCCTGGTTCCCGGACCGGCCCGATGTCTCTGCGCCCGCCGAGGCGCTGCTGCGGCGCCTGGAGGCGCTGCACCAGGGACCTGGCGAAATCGAGATCGACTTTCCCTCCCTCTCCGCCGAGGGGCGCGCCCCCCGCCTGGCCCACCTGCTGGCGGCGGTGGCGGCCGGCCCGGCCCCCGGGCCCGCTCCCGAGGGCGGCCGGGTCCTGGGCCTGCCCGCCGCCGGAGAGGAAGGCGAGGCCGAGGTGGCGGCCCGGCTCCTCGCCGACCTCCTCGACGACGGGCACGCGCCGGCGGAGGTGGCGGTGGTGTCGGCGGCGCCGGAGCGTTCGGCGCCCCTGCTGCGGCGCTCGTGCGCCGCCCGGGGCGTGCCCTTCGCCGCCGGGGTGGGGTCACCCCTCGGCGATGTCCCCGTGGTCCGGGCCGTCCGCGCCGCCCTGGCCGGCGCCCCGGTGCCGGGTCGGGAGGCCGCCGAGGCCCTGCTCGGCTCGAGCTACCTGGGGCTGGCACGCCCTCCGGCCCGCCTGGCCTTCCTCCTCGACCGCGCCGGAGCCCTGGAGGGGCAGGGGGATCCGGTCGCGGCCCTGCGCGACCGGGCGGCGCGCCTCACCGCCCCGGCCGCCGCCCGGGAGCGCGAGGACCTCCTCTCCGCCGCCCGGGCCGTCGAGGCCCTCGCGGAGGCGCTGCGCCCGCTGGCGTCTCCCGCCACGCCCCGCGAATGGGCCCGCCGCCTGCGGACCTTCCTGGCCGCCGCCGGGGTGCGCCGCCGCGCCGCGCGGGGGGAGGCGGCGGTGGTCGCCCAGGACCTGGCGGCCCTGCGGCGGCTGGAGGAGGTGGCCGAGGGCCTCGCCGACGCGCTGGCGCTCTGCGGCCGCGGCTCCGAGCGGCTCGACCCCGACGGCTGGCGGCCGCTCCTCGACGCCGCCCTCGAGGCCGCGGCGGCGCGGCCGCCCCCGGAGCCGGCCGGCGGGGCGGTGGAGCTGTGGCCCCTCTCCGCCGCCGCAGGGCTTTCGGCCCGGGCGGTGGTGGTGCTCGGCTGTCGCCGCGGCGCGTTCCCGCCGGCGCCGCGCCCGGAGGCCCTGCTGCGCGACCCCGAGCGCGCCGCCGTGAACCGAGCGCTGCGGCGCTCCGCGCTCCCCACCTCCGGCGTCCGGCGCGACGAGTCGCTCCACCAGGCCTTCTGCGCCCTGGCCGCGGCGCGCCAGACCCTGGCCCTCCTGTGGCCGGCCGGGGACGGTGCCTCGGCGGCGCCGCTGGCCCTGGAGGCGCTGGCCGCCGCCGGCGTCGCCCCCTCGCCGCCCGCCGCCGACCCTCCGCTCTCCCGGGCGCGGGCGCCGGCGGAGGCGCTGCGGGCCGCGGCCCGGCTCGGGCGGGCCGGGCTGGCCGGCGAGGCGGTGGCGGCGCTCCGGGGCGCGCCGCTCCTTTCGGCCCGGGCCGGCCAGGCGCTCGCCGTGGGCGCGCTCGAGGGGGAGCGCCGCGAGGCGGTGCTGGCCCGGGCCGCGGCGCCTTGGGCGGGGCTCGTGCCGGCGCCCCTGGCGGGCGCGCTGGCCGAGGCCCTCCCCCGCGAGTGGACCCCGTCCCAGCTCGAGGCCGAGGCGCGCTGCCCCTACCGCTTCTTCCTCGCCGAGGTGGCCCGCGTGCCCGAGCCGGGAGCGGCCGGCCCCGACGCCGACCCGCGCGACGAGGGGAGCCTCCTCCACGCGGCGCTGGAGCGCTTCGTGGCGGCGCGGCGGGACCGCGGGGAATGGCCGCCGGCGGGCGACGCCGCCGACCGCGCCGAGGCCCGCGCCGCCGCCGAGTCGGTGATGGCGCGCTTCGAGGCCGAGGGGCGAGTGGGCGATCCGCGGGTGTGGGCCTCCAGGCGGGAGGCGGTCCTATCCCGGATGGACCGGTTCGTGGCGGCGGAGGCGCGGCTCGCCGACGGCCTCGCGCCGCGGCTCCTGGAGCACCGCTTCGGCGGGGCCTCGGGGCGGCCGCCGCTGGTGGTCCGCGACGGCACAGAGGAGGTCCGGCTGGCGGGGCGCATCGACCGGGTGGACGCCGACGGGGAGCGGCTCCTGGTCCTCGACTACAAGAACGGAGGCGACGAGCGCCAGCTTGCGTCCCGCCTCGCGCCAGAGGCGCTGGGGGTGACGAGCTTCCAGGCGCCGCTGTACCTCATGGCGGCGGCGCGCGACCTGCCGGGGCGCTCGCGGCTCGCCGCCGGCTACGCCCTGCTGCGCCAGGGAGCGCGGACCGCCGGGCTCGAGGTGGCGGCCGGCGACGGCCTGCTCGCGACCG
>DASRTO010000708.1:0-1713 GCA_035655915.1 Anaeromyxobacteraceae bacterium | reverse complement strand
CAGGTTCATCGGTTGCGATCTGGGCGACAAGTACAGCGAGTTGTGTGTGCTGGACCAGGCGGGTGACGTGGTCCAGGAGGTGCGGGTGAGGACGACGCCGGCTGGGCTGACGAAGGCCTTTCGGGCCGTGGGTCAGGGCCGGGTCATCATCGAGGTCTGCGGCCTGTCGCGCTGGGTGGAGGAGTTGGCGGTGGGCCTGGGCCACGAAGTGGTGGTCGCGAACGCGCGCAAGGTCCAGCTGATCTCGAAGGGCGGGCACAAGACCGACCGGAGCGACGCCGAACTGCTGGCCCGCCTTGGGCGGGCAGACGTCAAGCTGCTTTCTCCCGTGAAGCATCGACGGCAGGACGCGCAGGTCGACCTGGTCCACCTCCGGGCGCGAGACGTGCTGGTGCAGGCCAGGACGATGCTCATCAACCACGTGCGTGGAATCGTCCGGTCCTTCGGGAGGCGCGTGCCGACCTGTGGCGCCGACTACTTCGTCCGGCACGCTCGCCCCGAAGTCCCGGCGGAGCTGGCGCCAGCGCTCGACCCGGTCCTGGACCAGATCGATGCGCTCACGGCCAGGATCATCGGCTTCGACCGCTGGGCCGAGGTGCGGGCGGAACGCGGCTACCCCGAGTCCCGGCGACTCACTCAGGTGCCGGGGGTCGGAGCCATCGTGGCGCTGGCCTTCATGCTCACTATCGACAAGAGGGAGCGGTTCTTGCGGAGCCGGACCGTGGGTGCCTTCTTTGGCATTACGCCGCGCCGGCACCAGTCCGGAGCTCGCGACCCCGAACTGCGGATCTCCAAGGCAGGTGATGGCTTCGTGCGGCGCCTGCTCGTCATCAGCGCCCAGTCCATCCTCCGCCCTGCAGCCCAGGACAGCGACCTGCGCCGCTGGGGCTTGGCGTTGGCTTCCCGAGGCCGCAAGGCGGCCAAGAACAAGGCGGTCACCGCGGTGGCACGGAAGCTGGCGGTGCTTCTACACCGCCTGTGGGTGACCGGAGAGAGGTACCAGCCCCTCGGCTACGCCCACCACCAGGCTCCCTGATGCGACCGACCCACAATCACCACGACGGGAGGTGATGACTTCGCGGCAAGCCTTGCCCAACTGCCCCGTCCAGGTGACTGCGCGGCGCTCCTGACATGCGGTCGGAGGTTTGTCGACTCCGCCACGCTGACGTCGAGATGGCAGCACCTGACGGGCCGGACCCCCTCATGCAGCCGGCCGAACGGCCGAAACGACTGCGAATGGAAGCATGGCAGCGGGGCTTGGTAACGCGGCGACCAAGACCACCCCTTGACGACGAGCGGCCTTCTCATGGAAGGAGCGCCAACGTTCCGAGGGCGCCCCGGGCTGCGCGACCGACGTTTGCGAGCCGCCGCGAGGACCGCGTCGACGCGCGGTCCTGGGGCCGCGGTCGCGAGCAAGCACCAGCGGCCGGAGGCGAGACCGGGCCGCCGGGCGGCCGAGAAGCCGTAGCCTCGACAGCCGCGCGGCCGCGCCATAGACTCGGCCGACATGCAGCAGCACGACTCCAAGCGGATGGTGGTTGGCTTCAACCACAACATCAAGCACAAGGGGAAGGCCTACCACATCCAGACCGAGGACTCGGGCCTGGAGAACCCCCACATCATCACCCACCTCTTCGTGGGCGGGAACATCCTCGCCTCCAAGAAGACCAGCTACGCCGACATCGCCGGCGCCGACAACCTGGCGGCGGTGGT
>DASRTO010000707.1:0-3008 GCA_035655915.1 Anaeromyxobacteraceae bacterium | reverse complement strand
GCCGTCCGGCGGCCCGGGCACGGCTCTCCGAGCAGAAGCTGGCGAACCTCCGGCCATCCACGCTGACCTGCCAGCGCAGCTTTTCCAGCCGCTCGATGGTCACGGTGTGGGTGCGGACCGCGAAGGTGGCGCAGGAGGAGCCTATGGCCATCTCATATCGCCCCGGAGCGTTCGCGGCTAGCGAAACCTCTGACGGGGATGCGCGAGAGGCCATTCCGGGGTATAAGAAGTCCCACTTCGCGACGACTTCCGTTCGCTGTGAACGGTCGCCTACCGAGAAGGAGGTGGCCGTGGAAAAGCTGGCAGCGGGGACTCTCGTGAAGCACCGGACGCTCGGTCCGGGAAGGGTCGTCGCCGTCGAGGCGACCGCCCTGCACGTCTTCTTCCCGGGGAGTGGCACGCGGTATGCGGCCAAGCTTCGCTGGCCGGTGGCGAGGCCCTTCCTCACCCAGGACGGCCTCGAGCCCGACGCCTGGCTGGAGGGTCTCGGCTCCTTCGCCCTGGACTCGGCGTCGGGTCGCTACACGCTCGCCGCCAGCATCATGAGCCACGAGGAGGCCGTGGCGGCCTACCTGGCCGACCACCCGGCCGCCTTCAAGGCCTCGCCGCCGGGGAAGGACGCATTCCGTCTCGAGCGCGGCGCACGCTGGCGTGCGGCCTGCACCGAATGGACGGCCGCCTTCGGAGGCGGTCAGGCCGACAGGCTCCTCGAGGACGGGAACCACGCCGAGCTGACCCGGCGCCTGGAGCGGGTCGCCGCCCATGCAGGGCGCATTCCCGGCATGGTCGAGACCGAGGTCCTCAAGGAGGCCTTGGAGCCCGGTGACGTGGTGCGCGACTTCCTCGAGGCCCTCTTCGGCTACGTCGCGGTCCCCTTGCCGACCCGGCCGCGATTCGAGAAGCTCTTCGAGGCGAGCCATGCGCTCGGCGTCCCCCCTGATGCCGCGTGGCCGATGGTCACCTTCTTCCCGTTCGTGGCCGCACCGTCGCGCCACGTGGTCCTCCTGCCCCGCTCGACCTCCGCGGGCGCGAGCCGACTCGGATGCGAGCTCCAGTACCAGGCCGCGCCGAGTTGGGTCACCTACCTCCGGCTGCGGGACCTCTCGACCCGCCTCCTCGAGAAGCTGGCCCCGATGGGCGCTCGCGACTTCGTCGACGTCGAGTGCTTCCTGCACGCCACCGGCGGCCGGCGCCCGACGGCCCTGGTGAGGAGCTCCAGGCCGAAAGCCACTCCCTCGACGAAGAAGGGCGCCCGTGCCGCGTCCCGGAGGAGGCCATGAACCAGGACTTTCGCGAGTTCAAGGAGCGCCTCCGACGGCTCGAGGCGATCCTCGTGCAAGGCGGCCTCTCGGACACCGACTTCGCGCAGGCGCTGAGCAAGGTCCGCCGGGCCACCCGGCGCGGGGACCGGACCCGCGAGCCCACCCCCGAGCTTCGCTCCATGCTGGAGCACGCCGAGGGCCTGGCCCGCCGGCTCTGATCGCGGCAGTCGCTTGCCGCGAGCCCACCGAGGTAGGGCGGGGGCCCTCCCCTCCCTTCTCCTCGCACCCCACGGTGTTTTCGGGACGGAAACCCCGCCGGGCCCGTAGCGGTTCGCCCGCGCGCCGGAATGGTGCTAGACGGGGAGCATGGCGCCGCTGCCCACCGCGCCCTCCGGCACCGGCCTCGCGGCCCTCGATCGCGTCCTCCAGGGCCTTCGCGCCGGGGACAACGTCGTCTGGCAGGTCGACTCCGTCGAGGAGTATGCGCCGTTCGTGGCCCCGTTCGTGGGCGCCGCGCAGCGCGCTGGGCGGCGGCTCGTGTACTTCCGCTTCGCCCGGCACGCGCCGCTCGTCGAGGACGGTCGGGGCGTGCAGGTCCACCGCCTCTCCCCGGCGGTCGGATTCGAGAGCTTCACGACCGAGATCCACCGCGTCATCGAGGAGGCGGGGCGCGGCGCCTACTACCTGTTCGACTGTCTGTCCGACCTCGCGGCCGACTGGTACTCGGACCTCATGCTCGGCAACTTCTTCATGGTCACCTGCCCGTACCTCTACGAGCTCGAGACCGTGACGTACTTCGCGCTCCTGCGCGACAGTCACTCGCACGAGGCGGTGGACGCGATCCGCAGCACCACGCAGCTTCTCGTGGATGTCTTCCGACGAGATGGCGCACTGTACGTCCATCCGCTCAAGGTGGACGCGCGCATGTCGCCCACCATGTACCTGCCGCATCGGCGAGACGGCGACGCGTTCGCGCCCATCACCGAGAGCTCGGTGCTGGCCGAGGTGCTCGCCGACCTGGCCGAGTACCGGATCGACGCGGTGTCGCGCCACGACCTCTGGGACCGCAAGTTCGTCCAGGCGCGCGAGGTCCTCGACGGCGTGCGCTCGGGCTCCAGGCCCGCGGCGGATGCCGAGGCCACGTTCCGCGTGCTCCTGCGGACCATGGTCACGCGCGACGAGCGGATCGCCGATCTCGCTTCGCGCTGGCTCGACCTCGAGGACCTCCTGGCCATCCGGCGCCGGATGATCGGCACCGGGCTCGTGGGCGGGAAGGCCGTCGGCATGCTGCTCGCGCGGGCCATCCTGCTCCGGTCCGATCCCCGCTGGCGGCGCAGGCTCGAGCCGCACGACTCCTGGTTCGTGGGGTCCGACGTCTTCTACACCTACCTCGTCCGGAATGGCTGCTGGCGGGCCCGACGCGAGCAGCGCAGCCCCGCGTCGTTCCTCGACGGCGCCGCGGAGGCTCGCGAGAAGATCCTGCGCGGCGCATTTCCCGAGTCGGTCCGCAGCCGCTTCGTCGCACTGCTCGAGTACTACGGGCAATCCCCCATCATCGTGCGCTCCTCGTCGCTGCTCGAGGATGGCTTCGGCAACGCCTTCACGGGGAAGTACGAGAGCGTGTTCTGCCCGAACCAGGGGTCGCCAGAGGAGAGGCTCGCCGCCCTCGAGGCGGCGGTGCGGAAGGTGTACGCGAGCGCGATGAGCGAGGAGGCCCTGCGATACCGCGAGCATCGCGGGCTCCTC
>DASRTO010000706.1:0-3470 GCA_035655915.1 Anaeromyxobacteraceae bacterium | reverse complement strand
CGGCCGGCGGCGGGAACACCTGCGGAGAGCGCCCGGTCGCCCTTCTAGGCCTCGGCGTAGGCCCGCTCCAGCGCCGCCACGTCGAGCTTCACCATCTGCATCATGGCGTCCATCACCGCCTTCGCCTTCCTGGGGTCCTTGTCGCTCACGAGCTGCAGGAACCGCTTGGGAACGATCTGCCAGGAGAGGCCGAACCGGTCGGTGATCCACCCGCACTTCACCGGCTTTGCGCCGGCCCGGACGAGCCTGTCCCAGTACTCGTCGACCTCGCGCTGGTCCCGGCACTCGACGAAGAGCGAGAAGGCCTCGGAGAACTTGAAGTGGGGGCCGCCGTTGTAGGCCTTGAAGGACTGGCCCCCGACGACGAACTCGGCGGAGGTGACGGGGCCGCCCTTGCCGGCGCGGGCGACGCTCACGACTTTGGAGTCGGGGAAGGTGGCCGTGTAGAACTCGATGGCGGCTTCGAGCTGGTCGTTGAACATGAGGAACGGTGTCACCTTGCTCATGGCTGGCATCCTTTCGTTCGAGCGCCTCTCGCCGGGCGCGTTCACCACCTAGTCGAAGCAGAGGGGCGACGCTCGACATCGGCGATGGTTCGGCACCCTTTCGGGATCGCGGCGGCTCATTCGGCGTGACGGAACCGAGTCGAGCCCAGCGGGGGACAAGCCCCCGCCCTACGGTTCGGGCGGGCCCTTGTGGCCCGACCGCGGAGCCTTGCGCTCGGCCGCCGCCGTCACGCCGCCCGCGCCGCCGGCCGGATGCTCACCTGAAGGCGCTGGCCGCGGCGCACGAGGTCGAGCTTCACCTCCGGCGGGGCGGACAGCACCAGCACCCGCTGCAGGTCGTCCAGGGTGTCGAGCGGCGAGCCGTTTGCCGAGAGGAGCAGGTCTCTTTCGGCGAGCGATGCCCGCTCGGCCGGCGTTCCGGCCTCGACCCGCAGCACCCGCACCCCGCGCGGATGACCCAGCTCGTGGGCCAGCGCCGGGGCCAGCTCCTCTCCTCGCACGGCGATGCCCAGGAACGGCCGGCGCACCTCGCCGTGCTGCATGAGCACCGCCGCCACCCAGCTGGCGGTGCGCGCCGGAACGGCGAAGCCCATGCCCTTGGCCCAAGGGATCATGGCGGTGGTGACCCCCACCACCCGCCCCTCGGCGTCGAGGAGCGGGCCGCCGGAGTTGCCCGGGTTCACCGCGGCGTCGGTCTGCACCAGCCCGTCGAGGAGCCCACCCTGCGGGGTGGGCAGGGCCCGGTAGAGGGCGCTCACCACCCCCACCGAGACCGAGCGCTCGAAGCCCAGCGGGTTACCGATGGCCAGCACCAGCTCGCCAACCCGGAGCGACCGGTCCTCGGCGAGCGGCAGGGTGGCCAGGCCGCGCGCCTCGGCGCGCACCACCGCCAGGTCGGTGCGCTCGTCCGCCCCCACCACCTCCCCGGGCGCCTCCTCGCCGCCGGGCAGGCGGACGCCCAGCCGCCCGGAGCGCCCGGCGACGTGGGCGTTGGTGAGGACGTAGCCGTCCGGCGTGAGCGCCACGCCCGACCCCTGGCCGCGCCGGCGCTCCAGGCCCACCACGCCCGGCGAGGCGTGCGCCACCAGGTCGGCCAGATCCGAGGAGAGATCGGAGAGCCGGCTCATGCGCGCGCCTCCTTCCCCCGCTCGCGGGTCCCGACGGTGAGGCTCAGCTCGCGGATCTCTCCCGCCCGCACCAGGCGCAGCGCCACCGGCTGCCCGATGCGCTCCTCCTCCAGGAGCGGCAGCAGGTCGCCCGGGTGCGAGAGCGGGGAGCCGCCGAAGGCCAGCAGGGAGTCGCCGAGGAGCAGCCCGCCGCGCTGGGCCGGGCTGCCCTCCTCGACGGCCGTGACCAGCAGGGCCCCAGGCTGGCCGGCGACCTTCTCCAGCGAGGCCGCGAGCCGCACCGGTACCGTGGCCACGCCCAGGAAGCCGCGCCGCACCTGGCCGTGGGCCAGGAGCTGGCCCACCACCCGCCGCAGCGTCGGCAGCGCCACCACCAGCGCCGTGCCCCGGACCAGCCCGGCGGTGGCCATGCCCACCGCGCGACCGGCCAGGTCCAGCACCAGCGCCCCGGAGAAGCCAGGGTGGAGCGACAGATCGGCTTCCAGGTAGCGGTCGAGCCGGCCGCCCGAGGGCGCGCGCCAGTCGCCGGCGGCGCGGGCCAGCGGCCCCAGGCCCACCCGCAGGGCGCGGCCGGGGCGCGATAGCGCCAGCAGCAGGTGGCCCGCCTTGAGCGAGTCGGGCTCGGCCCAGGCCGGGACGGGAAGCCCTGAGGCCTTGACCCGGAGCACCGCCAGATCGGTGGACGGGTCGCGTCCCACCAGCTCCGCCCGCAGGCTCCGCCCGTCGGCGAGCCCCACCTCGATGTCCTCCTCCCAGTCCAGGTTGTGGTGGGCGGTCACCACCACGCCGTCCGGCGACCAGATGGTCCCGCTCGCCGGCGCGCGCCGCGCCTCCACTCGCACCGCGCTCCGGCCCGCATCCTCGGCCAGGGCCGCCAGCCGCTCCGACAGTTCCGCCCAGCTCTCGTTGGTCATGCCCGGAGCCTAGGCGGCGAGGCGCCGCCGCACATCGGCCGGAGGGCCAGGGCCCACCCTGACCGAACGGGCAGGTGCCGGACGGGGCGCCCGGCGCCGGCGAGGAGCGGTCAGGAGGCCCGACGCGTCAGGGCCAGAAGATGGCCCGGCACCCGGGTGAGAGCTTGTCCGGCTGCGAGACCAGGCAGGCCAGGACGGCCCCCTCTCCCTTGGGGATCCCCGCGCACAGGCGCGACGCGTCCGCGGAGCAGGCGGCGACGAAGGCGTCCACGCGGGACATGGCGTCCCGGCAGGTGGAGGAAAGGTCGGCGCGGTGCGAGGCCAGGCAGGCGAAGAGGCGTCCCCGCCCCGCGGGGACGCCCTGGCACCAGGAGAAGGCGTCCGCCTGGCAATCGAGCGCCACCTCCTGCGAGACCTGCCGGGACCAGTCCAGGGTCTTCTGGCAGCCCTCGGAGAGGCGGCTCCAGTTGGAGCGCAGGCAGTAGTAGACGCGCCCCTCTCCGGCGGGGATGCCGGCACAGACCTTCGCCGCGTCGGCGGCGCAGGCGTCGTCGGCCCGGGCCGGCCCTGCCGGCAGCGCGGCGAGGAGCAGGCTCAGCGCCACAGCAGACCTCCACCACATGGCGTCCTCCCCGGGGGCGCGCGGCCCCCGCCCAGAGGCTACGAGCCGGCCGCGGGCGGCGCAAGGCGCCGGGCGGGGCCCGCGGTCACAGCACCACCAGCCCCAGCCGCGCCGCCCGCACGATGGCCTCGGAGCGGCTCTCGGCGCCGACCTTTCCCAAGATGGCGTTCACGTGGAACTTGGCGGTGTGCTCGGAGATGCCGAGCCGGGCGGCGATGGCCTTGTTGGGGAGCCCCTCGGCGAGCAGCCCCAGCACCTCCAGCTCGCGGGGGGTGAGCGGCTCGTCCAGGGCCGGCGCCGG
>DASRTO010000705.1:0-2473 GCA_035655915.1 Anaeromyxobacteraceae bacterium | reverse complement strand
CGGCATCGCCCTGGCGCCGGCCTCCCCGCCGGCGCCACGCGGCTCGGGCCGGGGCCAGCCGGAGGCGGCGGAGCGCGGCCGCGGCCGCCGGGGCAAGATCGACTGGCTCTTCCTGCGCCACGCCCGCAACGGCGGGAAGGGGGCCGCCGTCCGCACCGCGCTCGACCGGGCCGAGGGCGAGCTGTCGGTGATCCACGACGCGGACCTCGAGTACCACCCGCGCGACATCCTGCGCCTGGTGAAGGTGTTCGTGGAGGAGAAGGCCGACGCGGTCTTCGGCTCCCGCTTCGCCGGCGGGGAGGCCGGCGCCAGGGCGATGCCGCGCTCCTTCGCGAACTCGGCCAGCACCTCCGGGGAACGGTCGCGCGAGGAGTCGTCCACCACGATGACCTGGACCCGCTCCAGCTCGGGGCTCGACTCCAGCACCTCCAGGCCCGAGAGCGACGCGGCCACCAGGTGCTGCTCGTCGTAGACCGGGACGAGGACCGAGAGGGAGGTCATGGCGCGCCGACCATCCTTCACACTCCTCCCGACATTGCAAGAACGGCTGGGCCGCGCCGCTCACGGCCGGATGTCGGCGAGCATCCGATCGATGGCCACGGCGCGGATGCCCGGGGCGAGCGGGAAGGTGTGGCTACCCGCATGGACGACGTCGAGACTCTCGAGCCGGAGGTCCTGGAGCGCGATCCGCATCGACCTGGTCACGGCTGGCGAGGTGGTGAGCTTGAACTCGAAGCCGCGCCGCCGCCCGCCGCGCACGACGAGAAGGTCGAGTTCCGCCCCCTGGTGCGTGGCCCAGAAGAAGCACTCCTCCGGGCCGGCCCCGAGGTGCACCGCCAGCTCGCGAAGCGCGAATCCCTCGAAGGAGGCGCCGACCTTCGGGTGAACGTCGAGCTGGGCTGCGTCGCGGATGCCGAGCAGCGCGTGCAGCAGGCCGCTGTCGGCGAGGTAGACCTTGGGGGCCCGCACCTGCCTCTTGCCGAGGTTCTCATGCCACGGCTGGAGCAGGCGAACCATGAAGGTCCCGCGCAGGGCGTCGAGGTAGCCGCGGACGGCGGTGTCGCTCAGGCCGAAGGACCTCGCGAGCTCGGAGGCGTTCCAGGTCCGTCCGTGGTAGTGGGCCAGCATCGTCCAGAAGCGACGGAGCGACGCCGGGGGGAGGCGCAAGCCCAGGAGGGGGACGTCCCTCTCCAGGAAGGTCCCCACGAACTGGGAGCGCCACTCGTAGCTGTCGCGTTCCGTGCGGCCGAGATACGAGCGCGGAAAGCCGCCACGCCGCCAGAGCCTGTCGCGGTGGCGGATCCCGATCTCCCCCAGCGAGAAGCCCCCGAGCTCGTGGTAGGCGATCCTTCCGGCGAGGGTCTCGGAGCTCTGGCGGAGGAGATCTGGAGACGCGCTACCGAGGACGAGGAAGCGCGCCCTCGCCTCCGGACGGTCCACCAGCACCCGGAGGATCTGGAAGAGGTCGGGACGCCGCTGGATCTCGTCGATGACGACCAGTCCCCCGAAGCGGCCCAGCGCCAGCAGGGGGTCGGAGAGCCGCGCCGCGTCCTCCGGGCTCTCGAGGTCGAACCGGTGAGCCCCTCCGCGGCGGGCGCCGGCGAAGGCGCGGGCCAGGGTGGTCTTCCCGACCTGGCGTGGCCCGAGGATCCCGACGATGGGATGGGACTACCACGAAAATTCGAACCCTCGGCTCGAATATTCATGAATCACTAATTGTGCGCTCAGGGCCCCACCTGCTTGGGGACCGTGACCTGGCCCTTCGACGTCATGGTGGCGCTGGCCATCGCTCCTTGACCGGCCCAGGCCTCAGGGCCCCCGGTTCCGCTCATACCACTCCACCGTCTCGCGGAGGCCGTCCTCGAAGGAGGTGGTGGCCTTCCAGCCGAACTCGCGCAGGGCCCGGGAGGCGTCCACCATGCGGCGGGGCTGGCCGTCGGGCTTGGTCGAATCCCAGACGATCTCGCCCTGGAAGCGGCACAGCCGGGCCACGAGAGGCACCAGGTCGCGGATCTTGATCTCGAACCCGGCCCCGATGTTCACCGGCTCGGAGCCGTCGTAGCGCTCGGCGGCGGCCACCACCCCCTCGGCGGCGTCGCGGACGTGGAGGAACTCGCGGCTGGCGTTGCCGGTCCCCCACACCACCACCTGCCGCTCGCCGCGCTCGCGGGCCTCCACGCACTTGCGGATGAGGGCCGGGATGACGTGCGAGCTCTCGGGGCGGAAGTTGTCGCCCGGGCCGTAGAGGTTCACCGGGAAGAGGACCACGGAGTTGAAGCCGTACTGCTGCCGGTAGGCCTGCGACTGCACCAGCAGCATCTTCTTGGCGAGGCCGTAGGGGGCGTTGGTCTCCTCCGGGTAGCCGTTCCAGATGTCCTCCTCCTTGAAGGGGACTGGGCAGAACTTGGGGTAGGCGCAGATGGTGCCCAGGGCCACGAGCTTTCGGAGGCCCGCCTGCCGGCCCATTTCCATG
>DASRTO010000704.1:0-3851 GCA_035655915.1 Anaeromyxobacteraceae bacterium | reverse complement strand
GTCGCCGGCGCGCCGCCGTCGCAGCACATCTGCTCGGTGTCCACCACGCCGTCGCAGTCGTTGTCCAGGCCGTTGCAGGCGCGGGCCCCGGGGCGCACCTCGCCCACGCAGGCGCCCAGGATGCCGTTGGAGCCGCAGGTCTGGGTCCCGGCGCGGCAGGCGCCCACGTTCTCGGTCCCGGCCGGCCCGCCGTAGCAGAGGCGCGTCGATCCCGGCGGGTAGCAGCCGCAGCCGTCGCCGACGGCGCCGTTGCAGTTGGTGTCGGTGGCGGGCTCGCAGACGTCGTACCCCAGCGGCAGCGCCTCGCCGTCGCAGACGCCCCAGCTCCCGGCGGTACAGGTCTGGGTGCCGCCGCGGCAGGTGCCCACGCCCTGGGTGCCGGGCGGGCCGTCGTAGCAGGAGCGCGCTGCCAGGGGGCTGTCGACAGCGCCGTCGCAGTCGTCGTCGAGGCCGTTGCAGTCCTCGGGGACCGGCGTCACTGGCGGGGAGACGACGGTGAGCGGGACGACGGTTCCGGGGGAGGGGACCGGCGTTACGCCCGGGGGCGGGAAGACGCAGGCCGACACGCCGGGGTGGCACAGGCCCAGACACTGCCAGGCGCCGCTCACCAGCGTGCAGCCGGGCCCGGGCGGACCGCCGGGGCCGGGCGTGTAGGAGTAGGTCTGCTGCGAAGGCATGTCGTCCACGGCGCCGTTGCAGTCGTTGTCCAGGCCGTCGCAGACCTCGGCCGACGGCTGGTTCTTCTGCACGCAGGTGGGGACGCTGGAGACGCAGCGCATCTCCCCCTCGGCGCAGACGCCGAGCTGGCCGGTGTTGCAGGGGGCCAGCGTCTCGACGCACCCGGCGCCCAGGTTGAAGAGGGTGTTCAGTACCAGGCGGGTGCCGGCGATCTGGTTCCGGTAGTCGTGGCCGGAGAGGTAGACCACCACGCCCGCCGAGGGGGGCGCCGGGAGCAGCGTGAAGTAGTCCACCCCGGCGTTGTTGCTGATGAGCGTGGAGACGCCGGTGCGGTAGGTGACGCTGCCGTTGGCGGCGGCCGGCCGGAAGCTGTCGATGGCCCCGGTGACCGGCGTGTACGGGAAGTCTCCGATCTGGAGGAACGGCGAGGGGTAGAAGGCCGAGTTGAAGGTGCCGACCGTGGTGCCTCCCGAGGCCGCCTCGTTGATGTACATGCCTCCGCCGCCGGGGAAGGCGCCGGTTCCGGTGGTCTGGAAGCGGCTCTCCGCGCTGCCGATTCCGAAGCAGTTGGTCGATCCGCTGCAGGTGCCGCCGGGAGGCGTCACCGGGTTGGCGGTGCCGACCTGGTAGACCCCCTCCAGGCTGCCGATGCTGGCGCACTCGGACATGAGGTCGTGCCCCGCCGACACGAAGGCCCCGATGGTCTTGATGATGGGGTCGATGTCCGACTGGTTGGGGAGGCGGCTGCCGCTGCAGCCGGCGGTCGAGGCGTAGGAATTCAGCCCCTCCCAGTGCGGCGCCCACAGGATGCGGTAGCCGTACTTGTAGAGGTTGGTGGCCCGCCAGTCGCAGCGGCCGGCCGTGGTGTTGCAGGTGGAGGTGGGCTCCACCGCCTGGCAGGTGGCATTGCCGGTGCAGGTGGGCGGGATGAAGTCGCTGGCGAAGAGCCGGTCGTAGATCTGGCCATGGCCGGTGTCGGTGGCGTTGCCGCCGGCCCCGGCGAAGTCCAGGCCGGCGTTGGTGAGGTAGCCCTGGATCACCGCCTCGGCGTAGATGTTGTCGCCGCCGCAGATGTCGAGCAGGGCGATGGGAGGCGCCACCGTGCCGCCGGCGTTCCAGCCGCCGGCGAAGGTCTTGGCGGCGTACCCCTGGAAGGCCACCTGGCTGACGTGGACCTTGACCGCCGAGTAGAGGGTCCGGAGCGCCGGCGTGTTGGTGGCGGCGTTGCCGTTCTGGAAGAGGTTCACCACCGCGTCGTAGTCGCTGCCGTCCACCACGAAGGGGCCGCCCCGGTAGTCGATGACGAAGGTGGTGTTGTTGGGGGGCATGCCTCCCACGCTGCCCGGCGCGGTCCAGTTGTAGACCCCGACCGGCGCGCCGCCGTCGAGCTGGACGGTCAGGTCCACGTCGGTGAGCGACGCCTTGGTCTGCTTGATGACCCAGTAGACCGGGATGTTGTTCTTGATGAGCTGGTACACCACGCCGTACGCCTGGAGCACGTTGCCGGCGTCGCCAGTGGCGCCGTCGCATCCGTTGGGCGCGCCGCCGTCCCCCTGGTAGCAGCGGTCCATGGGGATGACGATGGACCGCTTGGAGAAGGTCTTCACGCCCGGTGTGGTGGGCTGGCAGGTCGGCGCCATGAGCGGCAGCGCCAAGGCGGCCAGGCCGGCGGCGGCCAGGGCCGGGACCAGGCGGCGGGAGGGCGGGCGAAGTGCGTAACGCATCGGGGCGCTCCTCGTCAGAAATCTTTCCGGCGTTCATAGCACGTGATGGCGGAGGGGTTCCTACGACCCGGGCGCACCAATGGTGACCGGGTGGGAGCCGTCCCCACAGCGCGCCCGCCGATTTGACTCGCAGGCGCGCCCGGGCGAAACAGGGCCGGTGGACGCCCCCCGCGCCCTCCTCGCCACCTGGGCCACGGCCGTCGGCCTGCTGGCCGTCGCCAGCGCCCTCTCGCTGGCGGATCCCACCGGGCTCCTGCGCGGCAACCTGGCCGGCGTGGCGGCCCTGCTCTTCGTGGTGCTCCCCGACCGCCGGCTGCGCGCCCGCGGCGAGCGATGGCAGACCTGCGGCCTGCCGTGGTGGGGGCTCCGGGATGGCCGCACCTGGCGCGCCTGGGGACGGGGGGCGCTCTGGGCCGTCGGCGCCTGCGCCGTGGTCTTCCCGCTCTTCCTCCTCGGCTTCGCCGCCTTCTCGCGGCTCCTTCCCGGGTTGCCCCCGGCCTGGGCGCACCTGCTCGCTCCCTACGGCCCGCCGGAGGAGCCGCGCCTCCGCCTCCCCCCCGGCTTCGCGCTCATGGCTGTGACCCAGTTGCTGGTGGTGGCGCTGCCGGAGGAGCTCTTCTACCGGGGGTGGATGCAGACCTCGTGGGCCGCAAGCGACCCGTCCCGCCGGGTCCGGATCCTGGGCGCCGACCTGGGGCGCGGCTTCCTCGCCACCCAGGCCCTCTTCGCCCTGGGGCACCTGGTCCGGCTCCAGCCCTGGCGCCTCGGGACCTTCTTCCCCGGGCTGCTCTTCGGGTGGCTCAGGGCCCGGAGCGGCGACCTGGCCGCCCCGGTGCTGGTGCACGCCCTCTCCAACCTGTTCATCGCCGTGCTGGAGGCCAGCTTCTACGGACGGTGAGGGCGCCGAATCCGCGCCGTGATCGCGCCGCGCGCCGGCTGGACGGCCAGACGATCGGCGTCCCGGTCTCGCCGGAGGCCGCCTACGCAGCGAGCCGCGGACGAGTCGATGCGCGCGAACTGGCTGCCGCGCTCGCGGCGAGCAACCGGCGCGGAGCGCCAACGTTCCGCGCGGTCCACGGGATGCGCGACCGCCGTTTGCGAGCCGCCTCGGGTACCACGTCGACGCGCGGCCCGGGATCGACGGTCGCGAGCGAGTACAGCGGCCGGAGGCGAGACCGGGACGCCGGGGGTCTCCGGACCTGACATCCGGAGCCGGGCGCGTTACAAACCGTCCATGCGAGGCACCATCCGCGAGATGCTGGAGGAGCAGGAGGCGCGCACGCTGCACCCGCGCGCCGCCTTCTCGGCGCAGAGCCGCGGCCGCGAGCGCCCCGAGGCCGCCGACGACGAGCGCCCGGTGTTCCAGCGCGACCGGGACCGCATCCTCCACTCCAAGGCCTTCCGCCGCCTGGCGGGCAAGACCCAGGTCTTCCTGGCGCCGCGGGGCGA
>DASRTO010000703.1:0-2570 GCA_035655915.1 Anaeromyxobacteraceae bacterium | reverse complement strand
CGCGGCCGGCGCGCTCTTCGGGTCGGTGGTGGAGGTGGTCGAGCGGCTGACGGAATCCCTTCACCCGGCGGGGTTCAACGTCGGCTGGAACCACGGCGCGGCCGCCGGCCAGCGCGTGCTCCACTTCCACGTGCACGTCCTCCCCCGCTTCTCGCCCGGCGGCCCCGGCGTCCAGGCGGTCGGCGAGGGCCCTCCGGGGGTCCCCCTGGACGAGATCGCCGGGATCATCCGAGGCGGCGCTGCCTTCGCCGGCCGCCCGCGGCCGCTCGCCGGACGCCTCCGTGGCCACCGGGCGCCTCCGTGACCTCCGCTCGCGGGGCGTGCCGCTCGGAAAGGATCGCGTCGAGCGCCCGGGACACGCCCACCCGCTGCGCGCGCCCGCCGGTGGCCCCGAGCAGCTCCGGGGCGACGCCCAGGCCGGCGAAGAGGGTGCGCACGATCACCCCCAGCGCCTGGGCCCGCTCCACGGGGCCGAGCGGGAGCGATTCCTCGACCAGCAGGGAGGCCAGGCCGTGAACGGAGGCCCAGGCGGCGACCTCGGCGCCCCGGCGCGCATCGGCGGTGATGGCGCCGCTGCGCACCATGGCGTCGAGGCAGTCCACCATGATCTCGTACGGGTCGCGCCCCCCCGGGAGGACCCCGGGCGGCAGCGCCGCCAGCTCCGGGTGCTCGCACCAGGGCCCGAACATGACGCGGAAATGGGCCGGCCAGGCCACCGCGAACTCGACGTAGGCGGCGCCGATGGCGGCCATCTCGGCGACGGCGCGGGCCGGCGAGCCCGGAGCGCCAGGGGCGCGGGCGATGGCCTCCTCCATGGCCGTCGCCAGCCTTCCCATGCCGTCGATCCCCAGCGCCGTGAGCAGCGCCGCCTTGTCCTGGAAGTGGCGGTAGGCGGCCGCCGGCGAGACGCCCACCTCGCGGGCGGTCTCCCGCAGGCTGAACCCCTGGACGCCCTTGGTGGACACCAGCCGGAGCGCGGCCTCGACCAGCGCGTTGCGCAGGTCGCCGTGGTGGTAGCTGTCCCTTTTGGGGGCCTCCCCTGTCATCTTCATGGCCGTATGTTGACACCGCTCACATCCTTTGGCAAGATGTATACGCTGTTCACATTGAGCGGGGGCCCGATGCCCCCGAGACGGAGCAACCGATGACCCGCGCTGACCGTGCCTCCCCACCCCTTTTGGCCGCCGCCGCCGCCGCCCTCCTCCTGGCGATGCTCTCCGGCTGCGGCGGCCCGGCCCACGCCGCTCCCACCGCCGAGGACGCCCTGGTCCCCGTCCGGACGGTGGCGGTCCA
Organism: Anaeromyxobacteraceae bacterium; assembly: GCA_035655915.1. GTDB lineage: Bacteria > Myxococcota > Myxococcia > Myxococcales > Anaeromyxobacteraceae > DASTPH01. The sequence continues at coordinate 1,277 of DASRTO010000703.1, read as the reverse complement.
GGCCGGCCCGGTGGATCGGCCCATCCGCGCCGCCGGACTGGTCGCCACCAAGGACCAGTGGGACCTGTCCTTCAAGGTCGGCGGCGTGCTGGCCCGCCTCGACGTCCGCGAGGGGCAGCGGGTGCGGAAGGGCCAGGTGCTGGCGCGGCTCGACCCCACCGAGCTGTCCGCCGGCGTCCGCCAGGCCCGCGAGGGGCTGGAGAAGGCCCGCCGCGACGCCGCCCGCACGGCCCGGCTCGCCGCCGCCGAGGTGGCGCCGCGGATCGCCGCCGAGGACGCCCGCACCGCCGAGGCCATGGCCGAGGCCCAGGCGGCCGCCGCCGAGTTCAACCTCCGGCAGGCCACCCTGCTGGCCCCGGACGACGGGTGGGTCGACCAGCGGCTGGCCGAGCCGGGCGAGGTGGTGGCGCCCGGGCGCCCCATCGTCCACCTCTCCGGGCAGGGGCGCGGCTTCGTGGTGCGGGCGCCGCTCGCCGACCGCGACGCCATGGGCCTGCTCCCGGGCGCGCCCGCCCAGGTGACCCTCGACGCCGCCCCGGATCGGCCGCTGGCCGGACGGGTGAGCGAGATCGCCCGCGCCGCCGGCCGCGGCACCGGCACCTTCCTGGTGGAGATCGCGCTCGACCCCCAGCCGGGCCCGGCCCTCCTCTCCGGGCTCACCGCCAAGGTCGAGATCGCCCGCACCGTCCCGGCCGCTGGAGCGGTCCCGCTCGGCGCCGTCGTCGACGGCGACGGCGAACGGGGAGCCGTCTTCACGGTGGAGGGGGGCGTGGCCCGCCGGGTTCCGGTGCGCATCGCCTTCCTCCAGGGCGAACGCGCCGTGCTGGGCGAGGGCGTCCGGGGCGGCGATCGGGTGGTGAGCGAGGGCGCGCCGCGCCTAGCCGAGGGCGTCCGCGTCAAGGTCGTGGAGTAGCCGGCCTCGGCTCGGAGGATCCCGCCATGCACGTCGCCGATTTCGCCGTCCGCCGCTGGCAGTTCACCCTGGTGATCTTCGTGGCCCTGGTGGCCCTGGGCCTGAACTCGCTCCTCTCCATCCCCAAGGCCGAGGACCCCACCTTCCCGTTCCCGACCTTCGCCGTGGTGGCGGTACTGCCCGGCGCCAGCCCCGCCGACGTGGAGCGGCTGGTGGTGGACCCGGTCGAGGCCGAGCTCAAGGCCCTCGACGACGTGAAGCGGCTCAAGACCACCATCGAGGACGGCCTGGGCGTGGTCATGATCGAGTTCACGCCCGGCACCGACCCGGCCCGCAAGCGCGACGAGGTGATCCGCGAGGTCAC
>DASRTO010000702.1:0-3903 GCA_035655915.1 Anaeromyxobacteraceae bacterium | reverse complement strand
GATCGCCGGGGCGGTGCTGCGGGCCACCGTCATGGCCTGGCACGCGGTGATGGTTCCGCCGCCGGCGGAGTTCGAGCGGGGCAGCGACGAGGAGCGCCGGACCGACCTGGCGCGGCTGCCGGAGCTGGCGGCGCTGTTCGATTGATGGCCGCGACCCATGTCCAGCCCGCCGGCCAGAGCCGCCCCGCCACCCTGGTGCTCTCCGGGGGCGGCGCCAAGGGCGCCTTCCAGGTGGGCGCGGAGCGGGTGCTCCGGGAGGAGGGCGGCTTCCGGTGGGAGCGGGTGCTGGGCGTCTCGGTGGGCGCCCTGAACGGAGCCCTCCTCGGCCAGGGGCGGCCGGAGGACCTGGCCGAGGTGTGGCGCACCATCCGCGAGGAGGATGTCCACCGCAAGCTCCCCTGGCTGGTGGTGGCCTTCCGGGTGGGGATCCTGGGCAAGCGCGGGCTCTACGACGACCGGCCGCTCCGCGACCTCATCCAGCGGCACCTGGCCGGGCGGCCCTTCACGGTGCCGGTGCACGTGGGACGGGTATCGCTGGCGAGCGGGCTCTACGAGCTGGTGGGGAGCGACCGCCCGGAGCCGGAGTTCCTGGACGCCATCTGGGAGAGCGCCACCATGCCGGTGGTGTGGGAGCCCGTCGGCCCGCAGGCTTGGGTGGACGGGGGCCTGCGCAACGTGACGCCGCTCGGCGACGCCCTGGGGTTCGACCCCACCGAGATCGTGGTGATCCTGGCGAGCCCGCGGGCCATCGAGGCGGTCCCGGCGCCGCCCGACCTCCTCCAGGTGGCCCTGCGCGCCCTGACCGACATCACCGTGAACGAGATCCTGGTGAGCGACGTTCGCGAGTTCCTGCGGGTGAACCGGCTGGTGCTCCAGGCGGCCGAGCAGGGGGCGACGCTGCGGGACGAGTCGGGCCGTCCCTACCGGCACGTGCCGATCACGGTGGTCGAGCCCGAGGGGCCGATGGGAGACACGCTCGACTTCTCGCCGGACCTCGTCCGGCAGCGCGTGGCGGCGGGCGAGGCGGCGGCGCGGCGGGCGCTGGCGGCGGGCCCGGGGCGCGACGCCGCGGGATCCCCGGTGGCCTGAAGCGCGAGGGGTCGGCCCGCCTTCAGTCGCTGGCGACCGGGCCCTCGGCCACCTAGTGCCGGGCCCCGGGCCCGGCGCAGAGGAGCCGGCACGCCGCCTCGACCGCGTCATGGGTGCCGGCCAGCGCCAGGACATCGCCCTGGCGTAGCACCTCGCCGGCGCCCGGGCCCACCACGCCACCCTCGGGCCGGGCGATGGCGAGGACCGTGGCGCCGGTGGCACCGCGCAGGTCGATCTCGGCCAGCGTCTTGCCGACGGCGGCGTCTCCGACCTGCAGGCGCACCACCACCGGCTCGCCCAGGCCGGGCAGCAGCCGCCGCACCTGATCCAGGGCGTGGGCGTCGGCGTCGGCCGTGCCGCCGGGCCCGGCGGTGCCAGCCTTCTCCTCGGCCGACCCGGCGCGGGCCCGCTTCACCAGCGCCTCGGCCAGCACCTGCGCGCCTGCCCGTACGTGCCCCTCCAGGCTGGCGGCGCTCCGCCAGAAGGCGATCCCCAGGACCAGGAACAAGGCCACCAGCGCCAGCGCCCCGCCAGATCCCCCGAGGAAGGGCTGCGTCACCACCAGGATGGGGAGGCCCACCAGGAGCAGGACGCCGATCTGGAGCGCCAGCACCAGGGCGCGGCGGGGAGCGGCGGCGAGGTCCATCTTGCCGCGCCGCACCGCAGGCAGCGCGAACTGCGCCAGGGTGGCGCCCAGGCGCTGCGAAACCCGGACCACCCCGAAGGCGAAGGGAGCGAGCAGGACCGCCCCCGCGGCCAGCACGAGCCCCCGGGCCGGCGCCGGCCCCACGCCCAGCGAGCGGTCCAGCCAGGGCGCCGCGCGCGGCAGGGCCAGCGCCGTGCCGACCACCAGGCCGGCCACGAAGACCGAGTCGAGGGCCAGGGCGCGGCCGAGGCGGTGGACCATGGCGCCCAGCGTCTGGCGATGCCGGGCGGAGCGCAGCTCCTCCAGCCAGCTCCCGTAGAGGGCGGCGAAGGTCTGGATGGGCTGCGGCAGGGCCCGATCGACGAAGCTGGCCACCGGCTCGGAGACCCGGAGCAGCCAGGGAGTGGCGAAGGCGGTGAGGGCCGACACCGCCACCGCCACCGGGTAGAGCGCCGCGGCGGCGCCGCCCAGGGAGGCCCCCAGCCCGGCCACCACGAAGGAGAACTCGCCCACCGGGACCATGCTCATGCCGGCGCGCACCGCGGTGGGGACGCCGCAGCCGGCGAGGAACGATCCGGCGGACACCCCCAGGATCTTGCCCCCCACCACCACCGCCGCGAAGGCGGCGGCGATTCCGGCGTGGCGCCACATCAGGGCCGGGTCGATCTGCATGCCCACCGAGACGAAGAAGATGGCGGCGAAGACGTCGCGCACCGGCCGCACCAGGGCGCCGATGCGCTCCCGCTCGCCGGACTCGGCCACCAGCACCCCGGCGACGAAGGCCCCGAGCGCCACCGAGTAGCCCACCGCGCGGGCCAGCAGCGCCACGCCGAAGCACAGCCCCACCGCCGCCACCAGCGTGGTCTCGGGCCGATCCAGCCGCACCACCGCCCGCATCAGGCGCGGCACCACCAGGAGCCCCACCCCCAGCAGCGCCACCAGGAAGGCGGCGAGCTTCGCGCTCATGGCCGCCATGGCGGCGGGGGAGAGCCCGGCTCCGCTGGCGAGGGCAGTGAGGACGGTGAGGAGCATCACCGTGATCACGTCCTCGGCCACCAGCATCCCCACCACCCAGTCGCGAAGCGACCCGCGGACGCCCTGCTCGTCGAGGGCCTTGGCCACCAGGGTGGTGGAGGTGATGGCCACCACCGCGCCGGCGAAGAGGCTCTCCAGGGACGACCAGCCGAGCAGCCGCGCCGCCGTGAAGCCCAGCCACAGCACCAGGCTCATCTCCACCACCGCGGTGGTCCCGGCGGTGGGGCCGAGGGACACGAGCTTGCGCAGGCTGAACTCCAGCCCCAGCGAGAACATGAGCAGCACCACCCCCAGCTCGGACAGGGTGCTCGCCACCCTGGGGTCGGCGACCAGCGGCACCGGGACGTGGGGCCCCACGATGAGGCCGGCCAGCACGTAGCCCAGGACCACCGGCTGGCGCAGGCGCTGGAAGAGGACGGTGGTCACCGCCGCCACGCCCAGCACCGCCGCCAGGCCCGCCAGGACGTCGAGGCCGCCGTGCATGCGGCGACATTACCCCAGGGTGTGGCGGTTCACGACACGAGGCCGGCGCCGGCGGGCCTCGTTCCCGGCCGGACCCGCCGCGGCGAACAGTTCACGCTGTTTGACGACCCGACCCTCGGCGAGATCACCGCGGACGCGGCCCGGCAGTTCGCGTGACCGGGTCATCGACCCTGCGTTGCTCATCCGCGTCAAACCGGCTCCACTGGCACCGGGGGACAGCGGCCGAGGACTGAAGCTGCTCGGCCGCAACCTCCGCTGGTGCCTGCCGCTCGTCCCCGAGCTGGATAGGTGTGGTATACCGCCGGCCGTGCCGCATCCTATCTGTCCGGACCAGGAGACGGTCCCAGCCGGATGCGCGGCCAGGTGACTTTCGTTTAGAATAACAATAGCTTGGCCCCGTAGCTCAGCAGGATAGAGCGGCGGTTTCCTAAACCGCAGGTCGCGTGTTCGAGTCACGCCGGGGTCACCAGATACGGAGGGGGCGGAGGGCGCGTGGCTCCGAGGCAGCGTTCAAGGCCGGCGCGTTCCCGGCCGCGCCGCCGGGCCCGGCCGGCGAGCGGGGGCCGCGGCAGTGGGCTCCGCCCGCGCCAGCCGCGCCTCAGCGAGGTGGCGGCCCGCCTCCCGGCCGCCCTGAAGCCGGCTCGCCTACC
>DASRTO010000701.1:0-1782 GCA_035655915.1 Anaeromyxobacteraceae bacterium | reverse complement strand
CGATCGCCCAGCTCCCCATGGGAGGCGGCCACCGCGCCGGCTCCCTTCGGGCCCTTCGCCTTGCGCAGGGCGGGCTTCATCTCCCCGCCCTCGCCCCAGCTCCAGGTGTTGCGGAACCAGAGGGTGGGCAGCACGTGGAGGGTCGCCTTGGGGGGACCGCGATTCGTGACCGTGACGCGGACGAGCACGTCCTCGGGAGACTCCTTGGCGTACTCCACCTGGACGTCGAAGTAGCGGTCCTCGGCGAAGACGCCGGTGTCGACGAGCTCGTACTCGAAGTCCTGGCGGGTGCGGCGGCGGTTCTGCTCCACCAGGTCGCCGTACGGGAACGGCGACTGCGGGTACTTGTAGAGCCACCTCATGTAGGAGTGGGTCGGCGTCGAATCGAGGTAGAAGTAGTACTCCTTCACGTCCTCGCCGTGGTTCCCCTCGGCGTTGGTGAGGCCGAAGAGCCGCTCCTTGAGGATGGGGTCCACCCCGTTCCACAGGGCCAGCGCAAAGCAGAGCCGCTGCTTGTCGTCGCAGAAGCCGGCCAGGCCGTCCTCGCCCCAGCGGTAGGCTCGCGACCTCGACTGGTCGTGGCTGAAGTAGGCCCAGGCGTCGCCGTCCTGGCTGTAGTCCTCGCGGACAGTCCCCCACTGGCGCTCCGAGAGGTAGGGGCCCCACCTGCGCCACGGTACGCCCCGTTCCCGCGCCTCCTCGAGCCGCTGCTGCTCCGCCGTGCCAATCGCGCTCGCCATGTGCCCCTCCCTTCGTTCATCTTGGCCGCGCCTTCCCGCGTTGGGCATGCCCCGCATGGGGTTGCCTCGTGAAACCGGGGGTCCGAGCCCGCGCCGTGCACCGGGACGAGGGCCAGTATCGTGCCGGCTCAGCGGCGGCCGCGGCGGCTGGCGCCAGGGCGCGCCGCCGGGCGGCGGGTCGCCCGCGGCGGCGGCTTGCGGGCCGGCTCCCGGCGGCCGCCCGTCCGGCTCGCGCCCTGGCGCCTCCTCTTGCGGGGCCGGGCCGGCGCAGGCGCCACGGCGGCGCGCGGCGCGGCGGCCGGCGGCCTCGCCGGCGGTGCGCCGGCATTCCCGGCCACGGACGGCGCCACCGCCTCCCGCCCAGCCTCGGGCTCCATGATCAGGAAGTACTGGTAGGGGAGCACGTCGTGCTCGGCCGAGAGGCGCAGGCCGGCCTGCCGGGCGGCGGCGAGGAAGTCCTCCCGCGCCACCTTCTGCTCCTGCGGCGGCCCCACCGGCAGCTCCCGCTTGTGGAAGTCGACGTTGGCGAGGCGGCCGCCGGGCTTGAGGTGCTCGGCGAGGCGGCGCAGGTAGCCCGGGCCGTCGCGGAAGTGGTGGAAGGTGTTCACCACCAGCACCAGGTCGCAGGGGCGCGGCGGCACGCCCTCCTCGGCCAGGATGGGATGGACGTGGAAGAGGCGCTGCTCGGCGATGCGCTGGCGCAGCACCTCCAGCATGCGCGGCTCGGCGTCGAAGGCGTAGACCTCTCCCTGGGACCCGACGGCGCGGGCAAGCCGCAGCGCGAAGTAGCCCGGCCCCACCCCCACGTCGCAGACCCGGTCGCCCCGCTTCACCCCGAGCAACCGGATGACCTCGTCCGGCTTCTGCCAGGCGAGCCGGTCCTCCCCCTCGAGGCGGGCCAGGTAGGCGGCCAGATCCTGCGGGTTCCCCAGGCGGTCGCGGCCGCCGCCGTGATCGTGACCGTTGCCGTGGGCCTGCCCGTGATCATGGCCGTGGGCGTCATCGCGACCATGGGCGTGGTCGTGGCCCTCTCCCCCCTGGT
>DASRTO010000700.1:0-3755 GCA_035655915.1 Anaeromyxobacteraceae bacterium | reverse complement strand
TCCAGGCGAGCGCCAGGCCGCTCCGCGCCTGTGTCCGGGCCGCCGAGCGCGGCCCGCCCAGGTTCCGCCTGGCCGGGCGCCGCGTGGTCCTCCGCGCCACCGTGACCCCGTCGGGCCGGGTGACGGCCCCTCGCATCGAGGACGCCGAGCTCGATCGGTCGCCCCCCGGCGCCTGCCTCAAGTCGGCGGCCCGCCGCATGGTCTTCCCGCCGCACGACGGCGATCCCGTCGAGGTCCGGATCCCGCTGGCACTCGACGGGAGCGGGTAGCGCCCCACTGACCCCGTGCGCGGGGGAGGCCGGTCGACTAGGCCTGCGCTGGCGACGCCGCGGCCGACACCGGGTTCAGCCCCGCCTTCCCCGGGCAGACCCTCGCCCCCGCCATCCGAACCCGGTGGCGCGGCAACTTCTTCGTCGGCGGGCTTTCGAGCCGGGCGCTGGTGCGGCTGGCGGTCGAGGGCGACCGCGTCGTGGGCGAGGAGCGGCTCCTCACCGATCTCGGCTCCCGCATCCGCGAGGTGGTCCAGGGACCGGACGGCGCGCTGTACCTCCTCACCGACGCGTCCGACGGGAGGTTGCTCAAGGTGACGCCGCGCTGAGGACTTGGGCTCGTCACCCGGGTTGCGCCGCCGCCACCGCCTGTCGCATCATCGCTCGACTTGGAGGTCCCGCCATGGACGCCGCCGCCCTGAACGGTCACCTGAACAAGCACCTGCGCACCGCCACCTTCCCGGTGGGCATCCGCCCGCTCGGGCCGGGCGAGCCCATCCCCGCCAGGGCCAGGCGCCCCGCGAAGGACCTGGGCGCCCAGGTAGCCATCTGCCAGTGCATCGCGCTGGCGCGCCGCTACGGCTGGACGCTGGCCTTCTCCGGCGAGGATCTCAACTGCCCCATTGCCAAGGCGGCCTTCGGCTTCGAGGACCGCATCCCCTATTACGCCCAGGGCTCGCTGGCCGAGGGGATGTACGCCTCCTGCAAGGAGGCGGGGGCCGCCTTCGAGGAGGCGCTGCCCCGCCTCGAGCGCAACGAGATCTCGGCGCTGGTCGTGGGCCCTCTCGATCGGATCGCCTTCGAGCCGGAGACGGTGGTGGTCTACGGCAACTCGGCGCAGGTGCTCAGGCTGGTGAACGCCGCCCTGTGGGAGAAGGGGGGCGCCTTCAAGACCGAGTTCACCGGGCGCGGCGACTGCGCCGACATCGTCATCCGTACCCGCCAGTCCAAGGAGCCGCAGCTCGTCCTCCCCTGCTACGGCGACCGCATCTTCGGCATGGCCGCCGACGACGAGATGGCCTTCACTTTCCCCTTCGCGCAGGCGGAGCGGATGGTGGCCGGCCTGGAGGGGACCTCCAAGGGCGGCATCCGCTACCCGGTCCCGAGCTTCGCCCTGCGCGCCTCGCCGCAGTACCCTCCCAGCTACGTCGAGCTGGAGCGGCGCTGGCGGGCTGGGGAGAAGTAGAGTTACCACCGCCCTACGGCTGGCCCTTCGCCGACGGTTCGCTTGGCCCGATCGTGAGCTGATACGCGAGGTACCACTGGAATGCTGGCGCTCCGGAGTCCAAAGAGCGCCCCGCGGACATCAGGATGTGATGCAGGTCGGTCACATCGACCACCGCGCCGACGTTGAACCGCGTCTCACCCGGTTCCCCCTCGTGCCGAGATGTCCCGTGGAAGATCTCGAATCCCGGGCTGATGGGGCCGAGCTTCGCCTCCAGGTGGAAGCCGACGAAGAGCCAATTGTGATTTCCGGGACCGGGGTTGATCCAGTACCCGCCGCCACCGTACGTGAGCAGCGGCCCGATGCTCTTCTGGAGCCACAGGGGGAGGAGTACCTGGAGCTTGCCGGCGCCGAGGCCGCGCGCGCTGTCGCCCGTGGGAAGCTCGACCAGCGGGAACGTCCCGACCTGGGGGACGACCTCACCCTCGTGGACGAAGCGGAACTTTGCGCCCAGCTCTGTGTCGCCGTACCCGTAGGCAGCCGGCCCCCCCGCCGGGCGCGCGTATTGCAGCGGCGCGATGAGGTGGAGCTGAAGGTCGGGGACGGCGCCGTAGTTCACTTCGACGTGCGGCGCTGTGTAGGCGAGGTCTTGGTCTCGGTCGTAGCCGCCCTGGGTTGCGAGATAGACCTCGAGGTGGTGATACTCGACAGGCTCGGGATCGTCCGTCACGTACGGCGGACCGGCGACCGCAATGACCGGCATGAGGCAGCACACGCCGACACCTAAAGGCCGCCGGAGGCGAGACCGGGCCGCCGTGCTCACACCTCGTCGGCCGGCGCCCGCACCACCGGCAGGGCGTCCTCGAGCTTCTCCACCCAGCTGGGCTCGACCCGGGGCTCGCCGCGCTTGCGGAAGCGGGCGTGGACCTCGAAGGCGAAGTTGTCGAGCACCTCCGGGTCGATGGGGTCGCCGTTGAGCGACAGCGACAGGGAGAGCAGCCCCTCCTTCTCGGCCACGTGGAAGAACTGGGACTCGGCGATCTTGTTGGGCATGCACTCCAGCGGCCCGGTGCTGACCACCGCGTCGAGGTGGCGGCGCCGCCAGCCGTGGACCGCGGCGCCCACCGTGAGCGTGGTCTCGGTCTCCAGCGCGTCGCGCACGTAGGGGCGGGCGGCCTCCAGCACCTCCGGCACGCGGGGGGCCTCGGGCCAGCCCATGGGCCCCCCCGCCGCCCGGTGGCACGCCGCCTCGACGCGGCGGCGCACTCGGCTGTTCAGGCGCTCCCCCAGGGTGCGGCTTCGCAGCCGGCCGGCCATGTGGTCGGAGTACTGCAGGTACTCGGCCACCCCGGCCACGTGGCAGCGGATGCCCCGCTTCTCCAGCTGCTCCACCACGAAGTCGTTGGCGAAAGGGTCGTTGCGCACGTAGATCTCGCCCACCACCAGCACCAACGGCAGCTCGCGCCGGTTGCGAGCCGTCGCCATGGCGCGGCCGGCGCGCCCCAGGATCTCCGGCACGCCGTAGAGCCGGCCGGTGGCGGCCTCGATGAGCACCCGCGTCCCGGAGAGGTCGCCCCGGGCCTCCCGCTCCAGCCGCGCCTCCAGCTCGGCCGTGAATCGGCGGTACACCTGGTCCGCCTCGCCGGCGCGGGCCTCGGCCGGGCGCACCTCGTGCAGCATGTCGCGCAGGAGATCGGTGGCCACCACCCCGAGGAGCACCAGCGCCCCCGCCCCGGAGGGCACGCCCTGGAAGTAGTCGCCGAACGGCGGCGACCAGATGCGCACCCGGCCGCTCCAGCCGAGCCGGTCCAGCACGAGCTGGTGCAGCTCCTTGTAGGCGCCGAAGCGGCAAGGGCCGTCGGACCCCGCCATGAGGAAGGCGAAGCGCTCGGTTCCGTCGCGCTCCTCCTCCAGCCGCTCCAGCAAGCTCCCCGCCGTCACCGTCATGGGGAGGCACTCCTTGCCGGAGGTGTGGCGTCGGCCGATGCGGAGCGTGTCGCTGGTGGGCTCGGGCAGCGCCTCGGCCGGCAGCCCGATGCCGCGCAGCACCGCCGCCAGCGCCCCCGCGGCCGGCCCCATGCGCGGGATCAGCACCCGCTCTCCGGTCCGGCGCAGCTCGGCCAGCGTCTGCGACCGGACCGTGAGCCGGTCCTCGGGGTTGGGGGCCCGCCCGGCGCCTCCGCGCAGGTCCTCGCGCACGCAGTGCAGGAAGGCCTCCACCCGCGTCTTGGTGCCGGCGTCCCCCGAGTGGCCGTCGGTCTCGATGACGGCGAAGGGGCGCCCCTCCATGAGGTGCTGGTAGGAGTGGACCGTGAAGCTGT
>DASRTO010000699.1:0-1831 GCA_035655915.1 Anaeromyxobacteraceae bacterium | reverse complement strand
CACCGACCTGGAGCGCATGGGGGACCTGGCGGTGAACATCGCCGAGCGGGCCAAGGACCTGGCCCAGGCGCCCGCCCTCCGCCCCTTCCACGACCTCACCACCCTGGCCGACCTGTGCCAGGCGCAGCTCAAGAAGGCGCTGGACGCCTTCGTGGAGGGGGACGCGCAGAAGGCCGAGGAGGTCATGGCCTCCGACGAGCTGCTCGACGCCCTGTACCTCAAGCTCTTCAACGAGCTCCTGGTGTGCATGATGGAGGACTCCCGCGCCATCCGCCGCGCCACCGGCATCATGTTCGCCGCCAAGCACCTGGAGCGCTTCGGCGACCACGCCACCAACGTGGCCGAGATGGTGGTGTACATGGTGCGGGGAACGGACGTGCGGCACCCGGGGAGCCGTTGATTCGTCCCCGGGACTCACGCCGCCGCGGGCAGGCCGGAGGGGCTCCGGATCGGCGCCGGGGAGCCGGCGGGGAGCCAGCGCTCGCAGACGATCCGGCCGGCCTGGTGGCCGAAGACCCGGGCTCCTCCCAGGGCCGGGCTGGCGCCGGCGTTCAGCACCCGGAGCGGCCGGGGGCCGTCCGCGGAGAGGACCAGCTCACTGGGGCGGTGGCGGTGGCCGTGCAGCACCAGGTCGCAGTGGCCGGCGAGGCGGTGGAGCAGGGACCCGCCCAGGCGCAGCTCGTCCGCGAAGGGCCAGCCCGCCAGGGCCGACACCCGATCGAACAGGTCGTCCGCCGGGAGGGGATGAAGGTGGTGGTGCAGCATCAGCACCACCAGCGCCCCCAGGGGCGCGCGCGCCAGCGCCGCCTCCACCTCGGAGATGTCGCGCGGGGTGAGCCGGCCGTGGCAGTCCATCGGCGATCGGTTGTGCGGGGCCGTCGAATCCAGCCGGACCGCGAACAGGCCCGGGGAGGCGTCCACCTGGACGCGGCCCTCCATGAGCCAGGCCGCCGCGTCCTCCCCGAGGCGATCGTGGTTCCCCGGCACCACCACCAGCCGCTCCTGGATGGGCGCGAAGAGGCGGCGAAAGTCGGACAGCTCCCGCAACCGGCCGCGGTGGGTCACGTCGCCGCAGAGCAGCACCTTGTCGACCTCCGCCGCGACCAGTGCCGCGACCAGCCGGCGGACCGCTGCGTCGTTGGCCGCGCTGCGCCCCACGTGGAGGTCGGAGAGGTGGGCCAGGGTCTTCACCGCGAGCCCTCGCCGCGGGCGGGCCGCAAGGCCAGGCCGGCCCCGGCCGGCGCCACGGGCGCCGGGCGCCTGGCGGGACGGAGCGCCGACCCCTTCAGTACCCGCAGCCGGTTGCCGCGCCAGACCACCTCGTCCTCGAGGAACCCTCGCGCCCAGGCCCAGGCGAAGCAGAGGTCCTTGATGGGCACGGCCAGGTCGCGCCGGCGCAGCGCCATCGACTTGCCGATCACCAGGTCCCGGCCGGCGAGGTGCCGGGCGGCGGCCACCCCCGGCGCGATGGAGCCGGCGAGGTGGAGGTTCTCGAAGAGCGAGCCCGGGCGGCGCTCGCTGACGCCGGCGGCGAGGTGGGTCACCAGCCCCGCCTCGGGCCGCTCGAGGTGGGCGGCGATCCCGGCGAGGTAGCCCGGCGCCACCCGTACGTTGGAGTCGCTCACCACCAGGAGGTCGTGGCGGGCCTCGCGGGCCAGGGTGATGAGCTGGTTCACCTTGTGGGGTTCCGGCCCGGCTCGCCCCGCTGCAGCACCGCCCGGAAGCGCCCCGGCCAGCGCCGCGCCGCGGCCAGCGCCACCGGCCAGGCGGCGTCGGCGGCGTCGCGGACGCCGAGCAGCACCTCGTAGTCGGGCCATTCCAGCGCCGCGAA
>DASRTO010000698.1:0-6134 GCA_035655915.1 Anaeromyxobacteraceae bacterium | reverse complement strand
CCCGCACCGCCCGCCGGGCGTGGGCCATGGCCTCGGCCGCTGCCCGCGCCAGGTCCCCCTCCTCGTTGGCGAAGCGCAGCACCTGGGCGTTGTAGACCCGGTGCAGGGCCAGCATGGCGTCGCGCGCCGCCGCCATCTCGGTGCGCTCCTCCAGGAACTCCTCGCCGCGGGTGGTGACGTCGAGGCGGCAGCGGTCGGAGAGGTCGTCGACCCGCTGCAGCCACCTCGGGGCCCACGCCGTCCAGGTGGCCAGGGGATCGGGTCCGTCGAAGTCGGTACCGAGCGCCCAGGCGCGCTGGTTCTGGTCCCGGTAGAGGAGCTCCAGGTCGACGAGGCAAGTGCGCAGTGCCGCCCGGGTGGGGATGGCGCCCGTCGGGGCCGGCTGCCGCGGGCGTCCCCGCAGGTCGCGCACGATGCTGGTGAGCAGGAGCGCGCCCACCACCACGATGACGCCAAAGTAGAGGATCCACATGGCCAGCCGGTACGGGCGAAGCCTGGGGTCGCGCGGCGGCACGCCGGCACTCTGCCAAACGACCCGTGGCCAGTAAAGCATTTCAAAGTTGAAAAGAGACAGTTCAGGAGTGAAATCAGGAAGTCCCATGCCTGCACTCGATGAGCCTGAAGTGACAAGAAAAAGTGAATACTTACAGATCTGACAGGTATGGCCCACGTCTTGCTCGGCGATCTGGCGGAAGCGCAACGCGGTCGTCCGAGGGTATCCCCCCCGCACCCTTCTACGACGCGGCGTTGCGCTCCCTTTCTTTCGGGGCGACGGTCGAGCTCGGTCGTCCCGAAAGGGCCCGGCGGCGAGGTCCCTCCTTCAGCGTCGCCCCACCCGCCGCTCCAGCTCGGCCAGGGGAAGCTCGAACACCACCGGCCGCCCGTGGGGGCAGCGCGCCTTGAAGTCGACCGCGTCCAGGCCGTCGAGGAGCTCCCGCGCCTCCTCGGCACCGACCGGCTCCCCGGCCCTGATGGCGGCGTGGCAGGCCATGGTGGCGAGCAGGTCGTCGAGGGCCTCCTCGACGGCGCTGCCGCGCTCGAGGTGCGTGAGCTGCTGGGCCAGATCGGAAAGCAGCGGCCCGAGCGGCACCCCGCCGAGGAGCGCCGGCGCTCCCTTCACCGCCACCGAGTCGCCGCCGAAGGGCTCCACCTCCAGCCCCAGGCGGAAGAGCTCGGCCTCCGATCCCTCCAGGACGCGCGCCGCGGCGGCGGGCAGGGTCACCACCGGCGGCACCAGGAACGGTTGCACCGCCAGCGAGCGGGAGCGGAGGGCCTGCCGCAGCCGGTGGAAGAGGAGGCGCTCGTGGCTGGCGTGCTGGTCCACCACCACCAGCGCCCCGCCCGGCGCTTCGCACACCAGGTAGGTGCGGGCGTGCTGCCCAAGGAGGCGCAGCGAGGCGAAGTAGCCTCCCCGCACCGGCCCCAGGCCGGCCCCGGCCGCCGGGTGCGGGAAGGGCAGCCCCTCGCCGGCGGCCCGCCGGGCCTGGGCCAGCACCGCCGCCGCCTCGGCCGCCCCGGCCTCGTCCGCGGCGGCCTCGCCCGCCACCGAAGCGAGCGGCGCCGGCGCGAGGGTCCCCTCGCCGCCCGGCGGCGGCCGGTGGCGCAGCCAGGGCGATGGGCGCAGCGCCTCGGCCACGGCCCCGTGGACGGCGTCGTAGACCGGGCGGGCGTCCGCGAAGCGCACCTCCAGCTTCTGCGGGTGCACGTTCACGTCCACTCGGGCAGCCGGCATCTCCACGAAGAGGACGCCGGCCGGGTAGCGCCCGGCGGGGAGGGACCCGGCGAAGGCGCGAAGCACGGCATGGGCCGCGCCGCGGTCCCGCACGTAGCGGCCGTTCACGTAGAGGTAGAGGGCCCGGGAGGTGGGCTGGGAGTGGTCCGGGCCGGTCACCACGCCGCGCACGCGCACCTCGCCGCGGGAGGCTTCCACCGCCAGGAGGTGGGCGCTGGGCTCCCGCCCCAGCGCCGCGGCGGCGCGCTCGCCGAGCGGCGAGCCGGCGGCGAAGGACCAGGTCACCCGCCCCCGGGACCGCAAGAGGAAGGCCACGTCGCAGCGGACCAGCGCCAGGCGGAGCGTGGCCTCGGCGGCGTGCCCGGCCTCGGTGGCCGGGGCCCGCATGAACTTGCGGCGCGCCGGGGTGTTGAAGAACAGGTCCCGGACCTCGACGGTGGTGCCGCGCGCCCGCGCCACCTCCGCCACCTCCAGCACCCGGCCGCCCTCCACCGACACCCGCGTCCCGGCGCCGTTTCCACCGGGGCAGGTGTCGAGGCGCAGCCGGGACACCGAGGCGATGGCCGGCAGGGCCTCGCCGCGGAAGCCCATGGTGGCGATGACCGTCAGGCCCGCGGCGTCGCGGAGCTTGGAGGTGGCGTGGCGCTCCAGGGACAGGAGCGCATCCTCCCGGTCCATGCCCGAGCCGTCGTCGGTCACGCGGACCAGGGAGAGCCCGCCCTCCTCCACCTCCACCTGGACGGCGCGCGCCCCGGCGTCGAGGGCGTTCTCGACCAGCTCCTTCACCACCGAGGCCGGGCGCTCCACCACCTCGCCGGCGGCGATCTGGTTCACGAGGCCGGGGGAGAGCACCTGGATGCGCGGCACCGGCGAACTTTCTACCACGGCGCCCCGTCCCCTTTGACGGACGGAGACGGGACGTCTATACAGGCCGCCTGTGGCCGGAAGAGGCGCGAGGCGCCCTCGCCGGGCGGCGGGCCAGAAGCGGCCCTCCCGTCCGGTCCTGGGAAATGATCCCTTCGAGCGCGGCGCGGCGCCCCGGGCGCCGCCGCCCCCGCCGCCGCAGCGGGCCACGCCGGCGCGCCTCGACCAGCTGGAGGCCCGAGTCGAGGAGGCCCTCTCCGACGCCGAGGAGCGACTGGAGCGGATCCTGTCGCGGGGCGGGGCCGGTCGCTACGCGGCCGAGCTGCGGGAGGCGCTGGCGCGGCTGTGGCCCACCCTTCGCGAGCGGCTGCGCCCGCTGGCCTCGCTGGCCGGAGCGCTGGCGAGCCCCGGCCCGCTCGACCCGTGGGGCATGGATCGCCGCCTCGCCGATCGGGCGGCCCCGATCCTGGACTTCCTCTACCAGTCGTGGTGGCGGGTCGAGGCGCGGGGGCTGGAGGCCCTGCCGGGCGGCCCGGCGATGCTGGTGGCCAATCGCGGTGGGGCCCTCCCCTGGGACGCCCTGGTGCTTCGGCTCGCCCTCCAGCGGGCGGGGCGCGACCTGCGGCCGCTGCTCGACGACGCCGGGCTGGACCTGCCCCTCTTCGGCGCGGCGGTGCAGCGCCTGGGCGCGGTCCGGGCCACCCCCGAGGCGGCGGGCCGGCTCCTGGGGGCGGGGCTCCTGGTGGGGGTCTTCCCGGAAGGGACCCGTGGCGGCAAGAAGCCGTGGAGCGAGCGTTACCGGCTACAGCGCTTCGGCCGGGGCGGGTTCGCCAAGGTGGCGCTCCGGGCCGGCGTCCCCATCGTCCCCTGCGCCGTGGTGGGCGGCGAAGAGGCGACGCCGCCGGCGGCCCGCCCCGGATGGCTGGGCGAGTTCCTGGGCCTGCCGTTCCTGGCCATGGCCCCGGGCCTGCCGCTCGGGCCGCTGGGGCTCCTGCCGCTGCCCTCGCGCTGGGCGGTGCGCTGCGGGGAGCCGACGGAGACGCGGAGCCTGGGGCCGGAGAAGGCGGATGATCCCGCCGCCGTGGCAGCCCTCGCCGAGGGGACGCGGGCCGCCGTGCAGCGCCTCCTGGACGAGGAGCTCGCGGCCAGGAAGTCGGTGTTTCTGTAGGGCTCACCGCTCAGGCCGCCGGGGCGGCTCCTCGGGCTCGCCGGGCCGATCGCCGGGGGCCTCCGGGCTCGCCGCCAGGGCCTGCACGAAGGCGGCGATCTCGCGCCGCGCCGCCTCGCCGTCGGCGCCGGCCGGGATCCAGGCGGCCTCCGCGGCGTGGCCCTCCAGGCGAGCGGCGATGCGCTCCGGCGGATCGCCTCGCGGTGCGAGCGGCGGCGCGAACGTGCCGCCCGCGCCCCGGAGGCGGTGGCAGGGGAGGCAGTGGTCGGCCACGCGGGCCTGGCCCCGGCGGGCCTCGTCGGTGGCGGTGGGAGGCAGCGCCAGGGCCTTCCCGTAGCTCGCCTCCCAGGACTCCAGCGCCAGCGTCGACACGCCGCCCACCCACCAGGCCGGGGCCCGGGGGTCGAGGGCCAGACCCGGCTGGTCCAGGTTGGGCCAGGCGAGGAGCGGCCCCGAGAGCGCCGCCCCCGCCTGCCGGGCCCACTCCGCGATGGGCTTTCCGTCGGCCCGGTCCGCCAGGATGGGCCGCAGGTCGGTCAGCCGCGAGCGGGCCACCAGGGCCTGGCGCCCGTCCCGGCCGCGGACCACCAGCGTGTCCGCCTCGCGCCTGGGGCGCGCCACCTCGGCCAGCAGGTCGGCCACCGGGATCCCCTCGAAGAGCGCCTCCCGCCCGGTCGAGGGCTCGCGGGCGCGGAAGGCGCGGCGCTGGAAGGCGCGCAGGTCGGAGGCGCGGAGATCGACCGGCCCGTCTTCCAGCCGCCCCTCCACGGTGAGGGCAGCCTCCCCGGGCGGCAGCCGGGGCCGCGGGGTGCCGGAGCAGGCGAGCAGCGCCAGCGCCAGGACCGCCCCGGACGCCGTTCTCACCGGACGCCTCTTGCGCTATGGTGCCGCGTCATGGCGCGCGCCTTCATCAAGAACGTGGAGTGTCGGGTGGACGTGGACCAGGACCTGGGCGACACCTGGGCGGTGACGGTGGTCCCCCCGGCGGCCCCCCCGGGGGAGCCGGCGCTGGCCCCGCTCGTGGTGAAGCTCCAGGGCGTGGACAAGGACAAGGTCACCGTCGGCGCCCTCGAGATCCTGCAGAAGGCCGGCAAGATCGACCGCTTCGAGCCCTGAGCTCAGGGTCCCTCGGAGCGTACCACCGCCCCGGGGGGCAGGAGCGCCAGCACCGCCTGCAGCGCGGCCCGGACCATCTCCTCGTCCTTGCCCTCCAGGGTGACGCGGACCCGGTGGTCGGCCTGGTCGAAGCGCGGATAGCTGCCGATCTCCACCCGGGGATGGGCGCGGGCCACCCGGTCGAGGAGCGTGGCCAGGCGGTCCTCGCCCAGCGCGAGGTAGAGGTTGGCCAGCCGGAAGGGCGAGCCGCGCAGGTCGCCGGCGATGCGCTCGAACTGCTGGCGCAGGAACTCGGGCACCCCCGGCAGCATCACCACGTTCTCCACCGCCAGGGTGGGGAAGCCCGGGTCGCCGAGGAGCCGGGTCCCCTGCGGTAGGTCGGCCATGCGCAGCGCCGCCTCCGGGATCTCGCCCCCGCCTCCGTGCCGCCGGTGCATGGCGCGGAGCGCCTCGGCGAAGGGCTCCGAGCGCTGCAGCGGGCGCCCCAGCGCCAGGGCCACCGCCGGGAGCGTGAGGTCGTCGTGGGTGGGACCCACGCCGCCACAGGTGAAGACCCAGTCCACCCGCCGGCGCTCGGCGTCGAGCGCCTCGACGATGGCGTCGGTGCGATCCGGGAGCGTGCGGATGGAGAGCAGGAGCACCCCCAGCTCCCGCAGCCGCCCCGCCAGCCAGGGGCCGTTCTGGTCGCGCACCTTGGCCGAGAGCACCTCGCTCCCGATGACCAGCACCGCGGCGGTGGGGGTGGGCACTGGGGGATCCTACCAGCCCCCGCCGCCCCTCACGACTCCAGCCCCAGCCGGCGGCGCAACTCGAGCAAGCGGGCGAAGTCCCGGTCCTCCTGGCGCATCAGGCGCCGCGCCCGGAGGAAGGCCGCGCCGGCGACCGCCAGGCAGCCGAGCGCTGCCAGGAGCGCCAGGAAGAAGAACACCGGCGGGCCCTTGAAGGCGCGGGGGTGGGTCGAGCACCATCGGTCCCAGGCCAGCTTCGCGGAGAGGCCTCCGGTCACCACCAGCAGGAAGGCCGCCCAGATGCCGCGGCGCATGAGGTCGATGGAGCGGCGGGCGGCGAGCCGGCGGGCCAGGTCGTCGTGCTCGGCGCGCAGGGCGGCCGCCTCGTCTCCCGCCGCGGTGGCGCCCCCGACCGCGGTCACGACGGGCCCCCGGCGCGCCCGAAGCGGGCGGCGATGGCGTCCTGGACGGCGCCCAGCGAGGCGGCGACCCGGACCGAGGGGTTGCGCTGCGTCGAGGCCACCCC
>DASRTO010000697.1:0-2714 GCA_035655915.1 Anaeromyxobacteraceae bacterium | reverse complement strand
CGCCCCGGCCAGGTTCAGGAAGGTGGTCTTGCCGCTGCCGGAGGGACCCACCAGCGCCAGGAACTCCCCCTGCCGGACGGTCAGGTCCACGCCCCGCAGCGCCTGGACCTCCACCTTCCCCTGCCGGAACACCTTGGTGACGCCTCGGGCGGTGAGCACCACGTCGTTCATTGGGCGACCCTCAGGGCGACGGCGGGATCGGTCCGGGCGGCGAACCAGGCCGGGTAGAGCGAGGCCAGGGCGGTGGCGCCGAAGGCCACCGCGGTGACGAAGGGCACCATCCACGGGCCGACGTCGGCGTAGATCACCGGCTCCATGAGCAGCCCCTGGAAGGATTGGCCCTGGCCCATGAAGCCCGAGAGGTCGAGGCCGCTCCGGGCGAAGTACCACGCCAGCGGCAGCCCCAGGCCGACGCCCAGGGCCGCCCCGGCCGCGCCCAGCCAGAGCGCCTCCAGCAGCACCAGCCGCACCATGCGCCGCCCGCCCATGCCCAGGGCCGCCAGCACCGCGAACTCGCGGCGCCGCTCCAGCACCGCCGCCAGCTGGGCGCTGGCCACGCCGAGGAGCACGATGACCAGGATCACCCCGTTCACGAAGCGGCTGGTGGCGGCGTCCTGCTTCAGGTGCCCGCCGAACTCCGGGGTGATCTCCTCGAAGGTCATGACCTCGTCGCCGGACGCCACCCGCGCCGCCAGGTCCTCCCTGGCCTGCGCGGTGGAGCGGTGATCGGCGAGGATCACCGCGACCTCGCCGGCGGCGGCACTGCCGGCCAGCTGCCCCAGCCCCTCCAGCGTCACCTGGCAGATGGAGGCGTCCAGGTCCTCGCTGCCGGTGGCCACCAGCCCCACGATGCGGAACATGGCGCTCTCGATGCCCCCGCCCTGGCCCACCGCGGTGGCGAGGATCTCGTCCCCCAGCTCGGCGTGGAGGCGATCGGCGGCCGCCTTTCCCAGCACCGCCGCCCCGGCCTCCCCGGGCTCGAGCCAGCGCCCCTGAGCCATGGTGCGGACGAAGCGGTAGGCGCGCGGCTCCGCCTCCGCGTCCACGCCCACCATCTCCACGGCCAGGACGCGAGTGCCCATGGCCAGGAGCGCCTGGGCGCGCGCCCGCGGCGCGGCCACCGCCGCCCCGGGCATGGCCCGGGCCGCCTCGAGGTCGGCCCGCCAGTCGCGCAGCCTGAGCCGGGGGTCGCGCCGCAGCCGCCAGCCCTGGGGCACCACCCGCAAGTGGCCCGCCCCGCTGTAGGCGGCGGCCCGGGCGAAGAGCCCCTCGCGCCCGCGGTTCACGCTCTCCATGAACAGCGCCAGGGCCACGCCCACGCCGATGCCCACCACCGAGAGGGCGGTGCGCCGCGCGTTGCGCCGCACGCTCCTCATCGCGTATCGACCCTCGACCCAGGCCATCATTCCCTCAGCGCCTGCGTGGGCTGGAGGCGGGCCGCCCGCGCCGCCGGCCAGGCCGAGGCCAGGAGCGAGGTGACGACCACCGCCGCCACCGTGCGCAGCACGTCCACCGGGTACAGCGTCGGGTAGAGCCGCATCGACCACTGCAGCCCGCCGAAGGAGATCTCGCTGGGGCCGCCGCCGGTGAGCGCCGCGTAATCCACCCCGGTGCGGTGGGTCAGGGCCACCAGCCCCACCCCCAGCGCCGAGCCCAGGAGCGCGCCCACGAGGCCCAGCGCCACCGACTCCCACAGCACCAGCCGCACCAGGCGCCCGGGGCCGGCGCCGAGCGCCAGCAGCATCCCCAGCTCGCGGGTGCGCTCCCAGGTGGCCATGAGCATGGTGTTGGCCACGCCCGCCGCCGCCGCCACGAACACCAGCGCCAGCACGAACACCCACGCCACGTCCACGATGCGGATGAGGGCCACCATCTCCGGCGAGAGGGTGCGCCAGTCGAGCACCTCCGCCCCGGCCAGCTCCGGGAGCGCCGCCACGTGGGCCGCCAGCCGGTCGGCGCGGGCCGGATCGCGTCCGTAGAGCACGATCTCGTGGGCCTCGTCGGGCATGGCGAAGAGGGTCTGCGCCTCGCCCAGCTCAACGAGCACGCCCTGCCGGTTCACGAAGTCCACCGAGGTGTTCACCAGGCCCACGACCTCGTAGAGGTCGTTGGCCAGCGAGCCGTCGGCGCCCTGCCCCACCAGGGCGAGCCTGTCCCCGACCCTGGCGCCCATCACCTCGGCCAGGGGCCGCCCCATGAGGACCCGCTTCGCGCCCGGGCGCGCCGGCGCGCCGGCGAGGAGCCCCATGGGCCCGGCCTCGGCGCCGGGATCGAGCCCCACCACCAGCACGCCGAAGCCCTCCTCCCCCAGCGCCGCCAGCGCCGGCGCGTAGACGCGGGCGGTCGTCCCCACCACCTCCGGGTCGCGCCGCAGCGCCGCCAGCGTCTCGGCGACGCGCCCCAGGGTGCGGTCCATGGAGCGTTCCTGGCGCCAGCCCGCCGCGTGGGCCTGGGCGTGCCCGAGCATGGGGCCGGTGACGGTCTGCACCATCCAGTCCCCGTAGGCCCGCAGGACGCTGTCGTAGAGCAACACCAGCGTCACCGACAGGCCGATGGCGGCCAGGGCCAGGCCGGTGCGCCGGCCGTTGCGCCACAGGTTGCGCCAGGCGATGGCCAGGGTGCTGGGGAGGCGCATGGCGGGTCCGCTAGCGGTTCTGCTCCAGGCGCGACAGGCTGAAGGTGTCGTCGGGCACCTTCACGTCGAACTGCACCTC
>DASRTO010000696.1:0-12521 GCA_035655915.1 Anaeromyxobacteraceae bacterium | reverse complement strand
GGCAGGGCGGGGCTTGCGGCCGACCTACCCCACGCCCCGGCCGCTGGAGCGCTGCTCGCCCACCAGCTCCCGGCAGGCCTTCTCGATGCCGCCGGCGTCCAGGCCGAGCTGGCTCCGCTGCCGGGCCTGGTCTCCGTGGGTGACGAACTCGTCGGGAAGGCCCAGCCGCCTCACCCGCACCCCTTGGGCGAGAAGCCCGCGGCGCTCGAAGGCCTCCAGGCAGGCGGCGCCGAAGCCCCCGGCGAGCGCGCCTTCCTCCGCGGTGACCACGCGGCGCGCCTGCGCTCCCAGCTGGCAGACGAGCTCCTCGTCGAGAGGCTTCACGAAGCGGGCGTCCACCACCGCCGCCTCGATGCCGTCCCGGGCGAGCGCCTCGGCGGCGGCGGCGGCGGCGTGCGCCAGCGGGCCGGCGGCCACCACGGCCACGTCGGGCCGGCCCGGCGTCTTGCGCAGCAGCCGCGCCTTGCCTGGCTCGAGGAGCTGCGGCTGCGGATCGAGCGGGAGCCCCTGGCTCGCCCCGCGGGGGAAGCGGAAGGCGGCCGGGCCGTCGAGGTGGAGCGCCGTGTGGAGCGCATGCCTGAGCTCGTTCTCGTCCGAGGGAACCATCACCGTGAAGTTGGGCACGCAGCGCAGGTAGGCGAGGTCGAAGGCGCCCTGGTGGGTCTTGCCGTCGGCGCCCACCAGGCCCCCGCGGTCGATGGCGAAGGTGACCGGGAGCCGCTGCAGCGCCACGTCGTGGATGATCTGGTCGTAGGCCCGCTGCAGGAAGGTGGAGTAGATGGCGGCCACCGGCCGCATCCCCTCGCAGGCGAGGCCGGCGGCGAAGGTGACGGCGTGCTGCTCGGCGATGCCGACGTCGTAGGTGCGGTCGGGAAAGAGCTTCTTGCACTTGATGAGCCCGGTGCCCTCCAGCATGGCCGCGGTGATGGCCACCACCCGCTTGTCCCGCTCCATCTCCCGGCAGAGCGCCTCGGCGAACAGCTCGGTGTAGGGCGCGGGGGCGGGCTTCTTCGGGACGGGCTTACCGGTCGCCACGTCGAAGAAGGAGAGCGCGTGGCCTCGCGTGGCGGCGTCGGACTCGGCAGGGTGGTAGCCCTTGCCCTTGGTGGTGATGGCGTGGAGCAGCACCGGGCCGTAGCCCTCGAAGGTCTTGAGCTTGGCCAGCGTCTCCACCAGCTTCTTCACGTCGTGGCCGTCCACCGGCCCGACGTAGTGGAAGCCGAGGCCCTCGAAGAGGATCCCCGGCGTGACCAGGGCCTTGGCGGCGTTGATGCCGTGCCGGATCGCCTCGGCCAGCTCGCCGCCCTTGGGAACCTGCCCGAGGAAGTCCTTCACCGCCTTGCGCCAGCGGTTGTAGGTGCGGGAGGCGAACTTCTTGGAGAACCACTCGGAGAGCGCGCCCACGTTGGGCGAGATGGACATCTCGTTGTCGTTGAGGACCACCAGCAGGTCGCGCCTGAGGAAGCCGGCCTGGTTGAGCCCCTCGAAGGCGATGCCGCCGGTGAGGGCTCCATCGCCCACCACGGCGACCACCCTTCCCTGTCCCGCGGTGAGCCGCCGCGCCTCCATCATGCCCAGGGCGGCCGACACGGCGGTGGAGGCATGGCCCACCCCGAAGGCGTCGTGCTCCGACTCGTGGCGCTCGGGAAATCCCGCCAGGCCCCCCGCAGTCCGGATGGTGCGGAAGCGGTCCCGCCGGCCGGTGAGGAGCTTGTGGGCGTAGGCCTGGTGCCCCACGTCCCACACCAGGCGGTCGCGCGGCGAGTCGTAGACGTAGTGCAGGGCCACGTTGAGCTCCACGGCGCCGAGAGAGGAGCCGAGGTGCCCGCCGGTGCGGGCGCAGGTCTCGATGATCTCGTCGCGGATCTCCTGGCACAACCGAGGCAGATCCTCCAAGGAGAGCTTCTTCAGATCGGCGGGGGAGTCGATGCCGTCCAGGAGCCGTGCCATGCTCACTTCCTCCGGGTCACCGCGAAACGGGCCAGCGCCATGAGCGGCTCGGCCCGCGCGCCCAGGGGCGCCAGGGCCGCCAGGGCCTGGTCACAATACCCCTCGGCCCGCCGCCGCGCCTCCTCCGCTCCCACCAGGCCGGGCAGCGTGGCCTTCCCCAGCGCGGCGTCCTTCTTGACCCGCTTGCCCAGCTCCTCGGCCGAGGCGGTCAGGTCCAGGTAGTCGTCGGTGATCTGGAAGGCCAGCCCCAGGTCGAGGCCCGCCGCCTGCAGGCCCCGGTCGGAGCCGGCAGCGGCGATGGCGCCGCCGGCCACGGCGGCGGCGATGAGCGCGCCGGTCTTGCCGCGCATCAGCACCAGGATCTCCTCCTCGCCGAGCCGGCGCGTCTCGGCCTCCAGGTCGCGGGCCTGCCCCTCAACCATCAGGCTGGCCCCGGCCGCCAGCAGCCGGCCTAGCTCGGCCGCCCGGGCGTCGGGCCGCTCCAGCAGGTGCTCGAAGGCCATGGACTGCAGCGCGTCCCCTACCAGCACCGCCGTGGCCTCGTCGTAGGCCCGGTGGACGGTGGGGCGGCCCCGCCGCAGGTCGTCGTCGTCCATGCAGGGCAGGTCGTCGTGAACCAGGGAGTAGGTGTGGATCATCTCCAGCGCGGCGGCGAAGCGCATGGCCAGCGACCCGTCCGAGGCGTCGCCGCCCACGGCTTCGGCGGACGCCAGCGCCAGCGCCGGGCGGAGCCGCTTGCCGCCGCCGAGGAGGGCGTAGCCGATGGCCTCCGCCAGGCGCGGCGGGGCGGTCCGGGCGCGCCGATCCACGGCGCCGCGCAGCGGCGCCTCCAGGCGGGCGGCCGTGGCCCCGAGGTAGGCCTCGACGGAGAAGGACGGCTGGGTCACCGGGGGAGGCTTGTAGCACGAACCGGGGGGGCTCACCTGCGCGGAGGGGTGCTCGACCTCGACCCCGGAACCTACGGGCCCGCCGGCGACGCCGCCCCCGACGCCCGCTGCGCCAGGATCTCCCGGATGCGCCCGATGAGCCGGTCCATGTCGAGCGGCTTGGTGAAGTAGTCGTGCGCTCCCGCCGCCAGCCCGGCGCGCTCGTCCTCCGGGCTCTTGCGGGCGGAGACGAAGATCACCGGGATGTCGGCGAAGGTCGGGTTCTTCTTGATGGCCCGGCACAGCTCGAAGCCGTCGATCCAGCTCATCATCACGTCGAGCAGGATGACGTCCGGGCGGTCCACGTGCATGGCCGAGATGAGCCGGAGCCCGTTGGCGGCCTGGCCCACCTCGAAGCCCTCCAGCTCCAGCGCCAGCGTCAGCATCTCCCGGGTGTCCCGGTCGTCATCGACGATGGTGATCTTGGGCTTGCGCGGAGCGGTCATCGCGGCTGGCCCTTCTCCCCTTCCGGCTCGAACGGGGCGGTCTGCTCCTCCCCGGTCTCGTTCCTCACCAGCACCTCGACTCGCCGCTCCGCCTCGTCGAGCTTGCGCGACGCCTCCCTGGCGATCCGGATGCCCTCGGCGAACTTCTCGATGGACTGCTCCAGGCTGAGCGTCCCGGACTCCAGCTCCCCCACCACCTTCTCGAGCCGGGCCACCAGCGCGTCGTAGGGCTCGCTGGCCTCCCCGACGGATGGCGGGGTCTTGGGCTGGATCTCGCGGCTCACGTTCGCTCCCCGTTTTGCAGTCTGCATGCCAGTGTACGTCCAGGCATCCGGCCATCAATCGCTTGCGCCCCGACCGGGATCGCCCCCGCCTGACCTCCCGCGCCCCGGCAGCGGGTCGGGGCCCTGGTCCCGTCCGGTGACGCGCGCATCCAGCCAGCCCTCGCCCAGCACGACCCGGAGATCGTCTCCTGGCGACACGGCCGCGCTGGACCGAACCAGGCGTCCCCCGGCCAACGCCAGGGCGAAGCCCCGCGCGAGGATCTTCGCCACGTTGGAGGGCTCGAGGCGGCGCATGAGCCGCTCCAGCCGCAGGCGCTCCCCGGGAAAGGCGCGCGCCGGCCAGGCGTGGAGGCGGCGCTGCGCCTCCTCGCGCCGGCGGGCCATGGCCCGGAGCAGGGCTCGTGGCTCGCGCCGCTGCAGCTGCTCACGCAGGGCGCCCAGGCGCGCCCGCCCGGCGCGCGCCAGGGCGTGGGCCGCCGACTCGGCGCGGTGGGCGAGGTCGTCGAGGCGGTGCCGCTCCCGCGAGAGGAGGTGCTTGGGATCGGAGAGCTCGGCGCGGAGCGCCCGCAACTCCCGCCGGCGGGAGGCCAGCGCCTCGCCGGCGGCGCGGCGCAGCCTGGCCCGCTGCACCGCCAGCGCCGCCAGCAGCTCGTCCCGTACCGGCGCCACCAGCTGGGCGGCGTGGCTGGGGGTGGCGGCGCGGGCGTCGGCGACCAGGTCGGCCACGGTGACGTCCACTTCGTGGCCCACCGCGCTCACCACCGGGACGGGAGAGGCGGCCAGGG
The DNA here is from genome assembly GCA_035655915.1 of Anaeromyxobacteraceae bacterium. Taxonomy (GTDB): domain Bacteria; phylum Myxococcota; class Myxococcia; order Myxococcales; family Anaeromyxobacteraceae; genus DASTPH01. Next base: position 8,130 of record DASRTO010000696.1, on the reverse strand, counting down.
CCCGGGCCAGCCGCTCGTCGTTGAACTCCCATAGGTCCTCCCGCGAGCCGCCGCCGCGGGCCACCACCAAGAGGTCCACGCCGGCGCGCGCCAGCGCGCGCACCGCCGCGATCACCGTTCCGGCCGCCCCCTCCCCCTGCACCCGGCACGGCGCCACCAGCACCGCCACCCCGGGGTGGCGCGCCTGCAGCACGCGAAGGAAGTCCTTGAGCGCCGCCCCGGTGGGGCTGGTGGCCACGCCCACCCGGCGCGGCAGGAAGGGCAGGGGCCGCTTGCGGGCCGGGTCGAGCAGGCCGTCGCGCTGGAGCCGCTCCTTCACCTGCTCCAGGAGGAGCGCCCGCGCCCCGGCGCCCCGCGGCTCGACCTCCTGGACGATGAGCTGGTACTTCCCGTGGGGCGGGTAGATCTCGACGAACCCGCGGGCGATCACGGCCACGCCGTCGCAGAGTTCGAACTGGAGGCGGCGGGCGTTCCCGGCCCAGATCACGGCGGCCAGCTGCGCCTCCTGGTCCTTGAGCGTGAAGTACAGGTGGCCGCTCGCCTGCCGGCGGGCGTTGGACACCTCCCCGGCGACCCACACGTCCCGGAAGCGGGGCTCGAGCGCCGCCTTGAGCTGGCGGGTCAGCTCGCCGACGGAAAGCGCGCGCGGCCGCGCCGCGTCGAAGAGGTCGAGAGTGCCCTGGCCCACGCCCGAGTCATACCTCGCCCCCGGGACGGAGTCATGGCCGCCCCAGCCGCGCCCGCACCTCCTCCAGCTTCCGGACGGCCTCGGCGCGTCGGGGGTCGGCCTTGACGGCCGCCTCGAGGAGCACCGCGGCCTCCCGCAGGTCGCCTCGCTCGGCGGCCCGGGCGCCGAGCTGCGCGAAGGTGTCCGCCAGCGCCCGGAGCCGGCTCTGCACCCGGGCGTCGCCGGCCGAGAGATCCCTGGCCGCGAGCAGGTGGTCGAGGGCGCTGTCGCCGGGAGGCCGGGCCAGCCGGCCCTCGAGCATCCGCCCGTCGGCGATCTCGATCTCCGCCTCCAGCCGCTCCGAGCGCTCCCGGGCCTGGCGCGAGGCCAGGGCCCCCGCCACCGCCAGGCCGACGGCCGCCGCCACGCCCAGGCTCAGCACGCCCACGGCGACCCCGAAGCGCATGCCACGGCCCCGGGCGGGGAGCGGCGCGGCCGGGGTGGGCTCGATCCCGGGCGAGGCGGGTGTCGGCCCCGAACCGGCCTCCACAGCGGCCGGTGTCGGGTCCGGGGGAGTGGCCGCCGGCGCTCCCGGCTCCCGCGGCGTCTCCCTGAGCTTGAGCTTCACCTTGCCGGTGCGGACCTCCAGCGGCCTCGGCGATCCGGTGGTCTCGTCCTCCAGCATCTCCGGGCCGAACAGCTCGTCGACCAGCTCGCCCTTGCCGGAGCTGGCGGCCGCCGGCGGCGCCGCCACCGGCGCCATCGCCCCGGCCGGGGTCAGGGCCGGCACCGGCGTCATGGCGCGCGCGGGGGTCACCGCCGGTCCGGCGCCGCCGGCCGGCGACAGCTCGAACTGCAGGCTGCCGGGGTGGAGCGCCGTGAACCGCAGCACCATGCCCGGCTTCTCCGCCGTCCCCTGCCCGGTCACCAGCGCGTCGCCCCAGACGCCCACGGTCCCGTCGCGGAACTCCAGCTTCAGCTGGATGCGGCTCCCCACGGCGCGCGGGCGGCCCCCGGGCACGAACACCCCGCCGTGGGCGTAGCGCGAGGCGAACCGCTCCAAGAAGTCCCGCCTGTCCGCGCAGGGGATCTTGAGCCGGACGACGGGAGCGGCGGCCCCTTCGCTCATGGCGTCAACGCCGGTCCCTCACGGCGTCCGGCCGAGCTTGACGCGGAATGGGCGTACGGTGGCCTCCCCGGAGCACCTGCGGCGCCCCATCCCGGATTCGAGCCTCGGGCCGGGGTGAAGTCAAGAACGCAGCCGGCGCGCCTGTGGGCCATTCGCCCACCGCCCGCCGGCGCGCAGCTCCAGCAGGCGCTCCAGCAAGGCGTCGGTGTCCCGCTGCGAGGCCAGGCGCCAGGGCGCCAGCGACCGGCCAGCGCCCACGTGGATGCCGAGCACCGCCGGCGGCCCGATGCGAAAGACGTCCTCGTCGGTCACGTCGTCGCCGGCGTACAGGGCCGTCTCCAGCCCGTCGCGCTCCAGCAGCGCCCGCACCGCGTCACCCTTGGTGGGAAAGTGGCTGGGCAGGACGTTCAGGACCTTCTTCCCCTCCAGCAGGCGGGCCCCGTGCAGGGCCTCGGCGGCGGCGCGCACCGCCGCGCCGGAGCGGCGCCAGGTCCGGGTGAGCCCGTAGTGCACCGCCAGGGTGGTCCGCTTCTGCTCGAAGAAGACCCCGGGCACCCCGTTCAGGCTCGCCCGGAGCTCCCGCTCCCAGCCGCGCACCCGCTGCAGCACCTCCCGCGGCGTCGGGGTCTCTTCCCCGATCTCGTAGCCGTGGTTGCCCACCACCGTGGGCACCAGGTTCCCCACGAAGCGCCAGGTGTCGCGGAAGGCGCGGCCGGAGACCACCGCGGTGGGGTAGAGCCGCGCCAGGCGCCGCAGCAGGCGGCGGGTGCGCGGGCGCATGAAGGCGCCCGCGGGGTCGCGCACCAGCGGCGCCAGCACGCCGTCGTAGTCGAAGGCCAGCAGGCAGGGCGAGGCCGAGAGGGCCTCCAGCACCCCCCGGTGGCGGGGCGAAAGGATGTCCTTCATGCCGGGAGAACGTACAATTTCGGGCGGTGGATCGCATCCTTCTCGCCGAGTGGCACGGGCCGACGCGGGAGCTGGTGGCCCGGCGCCTCGCCGACGCCGGCTACGAGGTCCTCGCCGCCGACGCGGCGGGGCCGGCCTACGAGATCTTCGCCTCGGCCCATCCCCGGGCGGCGGTGGTGGCCGCCGACCTGCCTCCCGAGGGCGGACGCCACCTGGCCCGCCGGCTCCGCGACGGGGCGGCGCGTACGCCGGTGGTGGTGATCGACAAGGGACACCTGGGCCGGGCCCGCGGCGTCCGCGGGGTGCTGGACCTGGGCGCCAACGCCTACGTGGCCGACCCCACCGGGCGGGACCTCCTCCTCCGCCTGGCCCGGCTGCTGGCGCAGGCGCGCGCCGCCGGCGCCGCGGCGGCCGACGACGGCGTGGCCCGCGTCCTCTCCCGCGAGCCCGCCGAGCAGGGCGAGGTCCGGCCCGGGGTGCTGCCGCTCCTGCTGCACGACCTGTGGCGCGTCGGCGCCGACGGGATCCTGGTGGTGACGAGCCGCGAGGTCACCCGCCGCCTCTTCCTGCTGCGCGGCGCCCCGGTGGACTTCGACTCGGACGCCCGGGCCGAGTCGCTGGGGCGCTGGCTCGCCGACAGCGGCCGCATCGGCGAGGACCAGTACCTGGCCTCGCTCGAGGCCATGGTCCCGGGCGAGCTCTCGGCGGGGGCGGCGCTGGTGGCCTCGGGCGCCCTGGAGGCGGGCGAGCCGCTCTATGCGGCCCTGCGCAGCCACCTGCGGGCCATGGTGGGGCGCTGTGCCGCGCTGCGCGACGGGCGCTGGCGACTCCACCGGGGCGCCGAGTTCGCGGGCGAGGTCCAGGCCCTGGAGATCCCGCCGCTGGCCCCGGTGCTGGAGGGAGCCAGGGCCGGCCTGCCGCTGCGCCACTTCGCGGAGGCCCTGCGCCCCCATCTCGACGAGCACCCGTCGCGCACCCCCGACTTCCAGGGGCTCCTCCCCCAGATGGCGCTCGGGAGCGCCGACCTGCGGCTGGCGGTAGCCATCGACGGCCGCGCCACGCTCCGCGACTTCCTGGGGGCCCGGGAAGGGGAGCTGCGCGACGCCTGGTCCCTGGTGTGGTTCCTGTTCCTGTCGGGCGCGGTGGCCTTCGAGCCCGAGCCGGCGCCGGGCGCGGTCGACCCCCGCCACCGGGAGGCCAGGCGCCCTGCGCGGCGCCGCCGCATCCCCGACGAGCGCGCCGAGGCCATCCGGCAGGCGGCGCTGCGCATCCTGCCCGGCTCCTACTTCAACGCCCTGGGGGTGGACATCGCCGCCGCGCCCAACGAGATCGAGCGCGCCTGGCACGAGGCGGCGCGCGCCTGGCACCCCGACGCCTTCGCCGGCCTCGAGCTGGGCGAGCTGGAGGAGCTGCTGGTCCAGATCCTCGACAAGCTGAACGCCGCCTGGCGGGTGCTCTCCAACCCCGAGAAGCGCCGGGCCTACCTGGCCTTCCTGCTACAGCGGCACGCGGAGGGGCGGCGCAAGCCGGAGGTCGACCCCGAGGCGGAGATCGCCCTCAAGCGCGGCGAACGGGCCCTGCGGGGCCGGCGCATCCGCGAGGCCATCCAGGCCTTCCAGGCCGCCGCCGAGCGCAACCCCCGCGAGCCGGAGTACCTGGCCATGCTGGCCTTCGCCACGCTCCGCGACCCGGCCCTGGAGCCGGAGGAGCGTCCGCGCGCCGCCGCCCGGGTGGCTCGCAAGGCGCTCTCCCTCGACCACCGGTGCGTGCGGGCCCTGGTGGCGCTGGCGCTGGCGGAGGAGGCCAAGGGCGACGTGGCCTCGGCGCGGCGCCGGCTGCTGGCGGCGCTCAAGCTGGCCCCAGGCAACGAGGTGGCGCGTCGGGCGCTGCAGCGGGTGAACCGGGTGCAGTGACGGGCTGCTGGCGGCGATCGCGCTCGTCGAGCCCCGGCGGGGGACGAGCCCCCGCCCTACGGCTCGTGGGGCGGGGCCTTGGGGCCCGCCGGCGGCACCGGGCCGCCCTCGACGCCGGCCTCGACGGCACGGCGGATCAGGTCCGCCAGGGCGGCCGCGAAGTCCGGCCGGTCCCCCACCGCCGCGGCGCGGTGGTACTCGAGCGCCCCGCCCTCGCGGGCGGCCTCGGCGGCCAGGATGTCGAGGTCGTAGAGCGTCTCCAGGTGCTCGGAGACGAAGGCGATGGGCACCGTCACCACCGCCCGGCCCCTGGCGCCGGCGGCGAGGAACGCGACGGTGTCGGGCCCGAGCCACCTGGCCGGCCCCACCTTGCTCTGGTAGGTGACCCGCCACTCCCCGTCCGAGAGGCCGCAGCGCGCGGCCACGCCCCGGCTCGAGGCCTCCACCTCGCCGGGGTACGGGTCGCCCTTCCGCACCTGGCTCATGGGGATCCCGTGGGCGCTGAAGATCACCAGCCGCCGGTCGCGGTGCTCGGGCCGGATCCGCGCCAGCGCCTCCCGCACCGTGGCCGCGCAGGCGTCGAGCCAGCCGGGGTGGTCGCACCAGCTGCCGACCTCCAGCAGCGGACGGTCGCGCGGCCAGAGCCGCCGCAGCTCGCGCAGGCTGGAGGTGGTGGTGGCGTTGGCGAACTGCGGGTAGAGCGGCAGCGCCACCGCCCGCTCCGCCCCGGCGTCGAGCGCCTCTCGCACCCCCTCGGCGGTGTCGGGGTGGCCGTAGCGCATGGCCAGATGGACCGTGAAGCCCGGTCCCAGCGCGCCCGCCAGCGCCTGCGCCTGCGCCCGGGTGCGCTCCACCAGCGGGGAGCGGCCGCCGATGAGGGCGTACTTCTCGGCCGAGGAGGGGGCGCGGAGGCGGGAGACCAGCCTCGCGAACAGCGGCCGCAGCGGGCCGAAGGGGGCCGAGACCACCAGCGGGTCGCCGAACAGCTGGCGCAGGTAGGGCCGGACCTCCTCGAGCGATCGAGGGCCGCCGAGGTTCATGAGGAGAACCGCGGTCTTCATGGGGCCGGGGCCTCGGGCCTCGGGCCTCGGGCTTCAGCCGACGTCACGCTGTCCCTCCCGATCTGCAAGGCGGCGTCCAGAGGCCCGACGTCTGAGGCGTGAGGCCTGCTATCCCCTCACACCGTGCGCGAGAACGTCGGCGCCTTGTCCTTGGCGTGCCTCGGCAGGTAGGCGTCGAACATCATCGCCACGTTGCGGACCAGCAGCCGCCCCAGCGGCGTCACCTGGAGGACGCGGCCGTCGAAGGTGACCAGCCCGTCGTCGACCAGCTCCTTCAGGCCCCCCATGGACTGCTCCAGGGACCGGCGCGCCAGGTCGCCGAACTTCTGCTGGATCTCGCCGAGGTCGAGCCGGAACAGGCACATTACCCGGTTGATGGTGAAGCGCCGGAGCACGTCGTCGGCGCTCATGGCCGCGCCGCGCTCGACGGGGAGGCGCCCCGCCTCGACCGCCTCGACCCAGTCCTTGAGCTTGTGGGCGCTCTGGGCGTAGGCGCCGCCGATGTCCGAGATGGAGGTCATGCCGAAGGCCACCGTGTCGTCGGCGGGCCGGACCGTGTACCCCTGGAAGTTGCGGTACAGGAAGCCGCCGTCCTGGGCGCGGGCCAGCTCGTCCGACTCGAGGGCGAAGTGGTCGAGCCCGATCTGGCGGTAGCCGGCCTCGCCGAAGGTCTCGGCGGCGGCGAGGAACAGCGTCACCCGCAGCCCGGTGTCGGGCAGGGCCGCCGACGGCAGGAGCCGCTGGTGTGGCTTGGCCCAGGGCACGTGGGCGTAGCCGAAGACCGCCAGGCGGTCGGGCCGGATGGCCACGATGCGCCGCAGCGTGTCCTTCCAGGTGTCGAGGGTCTGGTAGGGCAGCCCGTAGATGAGGTCCAGGTTCACGCCCTTGAACCCCAGCTCGCGGGCGTGCCGCACCAGGTCGGCGGTCTCCCGCTCGCCCTGGATGCGCCCCACCGTCTCCTGGACCTTGTGGTCGAAGTCCTGCACGCCCATGGAGATGCGGTTGAAGCCCATGCGCGCCATCGCCGTCACCTGCGACCTGGTGGTGATGGCGGGGTCGATCTCCACCGCCTTCTCCGCGTCGGGGGCGAACTGGAAGTGCTCGGCCAGGATGGCGTGGCAGCGGTCGAGCTGCGGCTCGTCGAGGAAGGTGGGGGTGCCGCCGCCCCAGTGGAGCTGGGTCACGCCGCGCCGCCGCGGCAGGCGGGCCGCCACCAGCGCCACCTCGCGGGCCAGGGTGTCGAGGTAGGCGTCGGCCCGGGTCTGGTCGTGGGTGGCGATGACGTTGCACCCGCAGAAGCGGCACATCTCCCGGCAGAAGGGCAGGTGCACGTAGAGGGAGAGCGGCCCGCCCTGGGCGTCGGCCCGGGCGAGGTGCTCCTGGTACTGCGCCTCCTCGAAGGCGTCCGACCACTCCGGCGCGGTGGGGTAGCTGGTGTACCGGGGCCCGGGCCGGTCGTACTTCTTGATGAGTTCCATCGGGGGGATGGCGATCACGAAACGGCTCCTGCCTGGCGGAAGGCGTGCACCGCCTCGACCACGGCCTTGACGTTCTCGGGGGGGGTCCGGGGCTGGATGCCGTGGCCCAGGTTGAAGATGTAACCGGGCTCAGGCCCCGCCGCCCTCAGCGTCGCCTCCACTCGCGCGAGCAACAGCTCTCGCGGGCCGAGGAGCAGGCTGGAGTCCAGGTTGCCTTGCACCGCCAGGCCCCCGGCTCGGGCCCGCGCCTCGCCGATGGGGATGCGCCAGTCCACCGAGAGGGCGTCGAAGCCGAGCTGCGCCATCTGCTCGAGGTGGGCCGAGGTCCCCGTGGAGAAGAGGAGCGACGGAACGCCTAGCGGTCGAACCGCCCGGGCGATGGCGGCGAGGTAGGGAAAGCTGAACTCGGCGAGATCCTCGCGCCCGAGCTCCCCCAGCCAGCTCTCGAAGACCTGCACCGCCTGGGCCCCGGCACCGACCTGGGCCTCGAGCTGCACCGCCGCCGCCCGGGTGAGCTTCTCGAACAGCGCGTGGGCCGCTGCCGGGTCGCCGTAGAGCATGGTCTTGAGGCGCGTGAAGCCCTGGCTGCCGCCCTCCACCGCGTAGCTCGCCACCGTGAAGGGGCCCCCCACGAAGCCGATGAGCGGAACCCTGTCGCGCAGGGCGCCGCGGATGGCCCGCACCCCGTCCAGCACGAAGCGCAGGTCGCGATGGGGGTCGGGGATCCGCAGCGCCTCCACGTCGGCGCGGCTGCGCACCGGGTTGCCGATGCGCGGTCCTCCGTCCGCCTTGCCCTTCTCCCCCTTCTCGAAGGAGAGGTCGAGCCCCATGGCCGGCAGGTGGATGAGGATGTCGGAGAAGAGGATGGCGGCGTCGAAGCCGAACTCGTCGATGGGGGCCGCCGTCACCCGGGCGATGAGCTCGGGCGAGCGGCACAGCTCGAGGAACCCCACCTTCTCCCGCAGCTCGCGGTAGC
>DASRTO010000695.1:0-1717 GCA_035655915.1 Anaeromyxobacteraceae bacterium | reverse complement strand
TCGATGGCCTTGATGGTCACCGGGTCGCCGGAGATGCCGACAGTGCAGCTCCCCTCGCACGGCGCCGGGCAGACGCGCCCGGTGAACTCGGGGAAGTTGTTGGTCTTGTGCAGCCGGATGATGGCCTCGCGCCACTGCCCGCGGTAGACGAGGTCGTTCCACTCCGGGATGAGGTTGTTGACGGGGCACCCCGAGGCCATGCCAGCGATGAGCTTGCCGGTGTGGCAGAAGGGGAGCCCGCAGTCCATGCAGCGCGCCCCCTGGGTGCGCAGGGTTTCCTCCGGCACCGGGGGGTGGAACTCGTTCCAGTCCTTGACGCGCTCCCGAGGCGGACGATCGTGGGGCGGCTCGCGCGGGAACTCCATGAATCCGGTGGGCTTGCCCATGGCGTCTAGTTCCCGCCCACCCGCATCTCGTCCCTGGTGTTCTCCCAGAAGGCGGCCATGACCGCCTCGTCCGGCGGCAGGCCCTGGGCCCGGAAGCGCGCCTGGGCGGCCAGCACCCGGCGGTAGTCGTTGGGCATGATCCGCACGAACTTGCGGGCCAGGTCGGGCCAGGCGTCGAGGACCAGCTGCCCCCGCTTCGACCCGGTGGCCTGCACGTGCTTCTCCACCAGGCGGCGCACCAGCGCCACCTCCTCCGGATCGGAGAGCGGCTCCAGGCCCACCATGTCGCGGTTGCAGGAGCGCTCGAAGGTTCCGCCCTCGTCGAGCACCCAGGCGATGCCGCCCGACATGCCGGCGGCGAAGTTGCGCCCGGTGGGGCCGAGCACCACCACCCGCCCGCCGGTCATGTACTCGCAGCCGTGGTCGCCCACCCCCTCCACCACCGCGCTGGCGCCGGAGTTGCGCACGCAGAAGCGCTCGCCGGCCACCCCGCGGACGTAGGCCTCGCCGGCGGTGGCCCCGTAGAAGGCGACGTTGCCGACCACGACATTCTCCTCGGCCACGAAGCCGGACTCCCGGGGCGGGAAGACCACGATCTTGCCGCCGGAGAGCCCCTTGCCGATGTAGTCGTTGGAGTCACCCTCGAGGACCAGCGTCATCCCGGGCGGCAGGAAGGCGCCGAAGCTCTGGCCCGCCGAACCCTTGCAGTGGAGGGTGATGGTGTCCTCGGGGAGCCCCTCCGGCCCCCATTTCTTCGTCACCTCGCTCCCGGTGAGGGTACCCACCACCCGGTTGACGTTGCGGATTGGAAGGGCGGCCTTCACCGGCTTGCCCGACTCGATGGCCGGCCGGCAGAGCTCCAGCAATTGGATGGCGTCGAGCGACCGCTCCACCCCGTGGTCCTGCGGGATCTGGCAGTAGCGCCCCCAGCTGCGCGGCACGGTGGGCCGGAAGAAGATGCGGGAGAAGTCGAGGTTGCGGGCCTTCCAGTGGTCCACTGCCCGGCGCATCTCCAGCCGCTCCGAGTGCCCCACCATCTCGTCCACGGTCCGGAATCCCAGGTCGGCCATGATCTCGCGCAGCTCGGTGGCCACGAAGCGCATGAAGTTCACCACGTGGGTCGCGTCACCGGTGAACTTCTTGCGCAGGTTGGGGTCCTGGGTGGCCACGCCCACCGGGCAGGTATTCAACTGGCAGACCCGCATCATGATGCAGCCCAGCGCCACCAGCGGCGCGGTGGCGAAGCCGAACTCCTCGGCGCCGAGCAGCGCCGCCACCGCCACGTCGCGGCCGGTCTTGAGCTGGCCGTCGCACTCCACGGCGATGCGGCT
>DASRTO010000694.1:0-9482 GCA_035655915.1 Anaeromyxobacteraceae bacterium | reverse complement strand
CCGGCCGACCCAGCAGACCTCCCACCACGCTGGGGAGCGCCCCCTCCATGCCGGCCGCCACCACCAGGGCCACCGCCCGCTCCAGGTCGCTCCGCCTGGCCAGCAGCCGGTGCAGCCCGGCCACGCCCACGTCGTAGATGCGGATGGCCTCGACGCCCATGACCTCCAGCGTCACCGCCGCCTCCTCGCACACCGGGACGTCGCTCGTGCCGGCGCAGCACACCGCCACCGGCCCCCGGGTGGGCAGGTCCATGCGTCCGCGGGACAGGGTCCGCGAGACCGGGTCGTAGCGGCTGCCCCGCACGGCGCGGCGCGCCGGCCCGGCCTGGTCCGGCTCGAGCCGGGTCACCAGGAGCGGCCCGCGCGCCGCCAGCCGCCGGGCGATGGCCGCCACCTGCGCCGCGCTCTTGCCGGCGGCGAAGACCACCTCGGGCATGCCGGTGCGCAGGGCGCGGTGGTGGTCCAGGGTGGCGAAGCCAGCCAGCGGCTCGTAGGGCGCCCCCTTGAGCGCCGCCACCGCCTCCGCCACCGAGGCCTCGCCCCGGCGCACGCGGGCGAGGAGCTGCCGGAGCCGGCGCTCGTCCATCAGCGGCGCTCCAGGGCCTGGAGCAGGGGCCGCATCTGCCCCGGCTCGGGCATGAAGAGGATGAGCCCCTCCAGCGGGCCGGGCGGCTCGCGGCAGCTGAAGCGGGTGGCCAGGGCCACCGCCCCGGCCTCGCGGGCCACCAGGGCGTCGAGGCACTCCCGGCCACCGCCGCGGGCGAGCCGCGGCACCGAGAGGAGCAGCTGCTGCTTCACCATCTGCGCCACCGCCGAGACGAAGGCCGAGCCGACGATGTTGCCCGACTCCATGAGGGCGCTCTCGGCCATGGCGCTCCACCCCTCCGCCACCGGGAAGCCCAGCGCGTCGGCGAGCCGGCCGGCGTCGCCCTCGGGGAGCGCCAGCACCAGGTGCCCGGCCAGGAGCCCCTCCAGGTGCACCGCCACCGCCACCAGGTTCCCGCCCAGGGCTCCCATGAAGTCGGCGATGGCGCCGGGGCTGCGGCCGGCCCAGGTCTCGGTCACGTCCATGTCGAGCCGCCGCCGCATGAGCCGCCCCAGCGACGAGAGCGCCTGGCCGCAGCCCACCGAGGCCATCTCCTGGAGGGCGTCCACCTCCTCCGGGAGGAGGGTCTCGGGGAGAGAGCTCATGCCGCCAGCAGCCTCGGGACGTCGAGGACGAACACCGGGCGGCCGTTGCCGAGGACGGTCACCGCCGAGAGCCCCTGCACCCGGTCCAGCGGCGGCGCCAGCGGCTTCAGGACCGCCTCCTCCTGGCCCAGCAGCGCATCCACCGCCAGGCCCACGTTCATGCCGCCGCCGTCGGCCACCACCACCTGGCAGGCCCCGCCCCGGCGCGGCGGATCGGGGATCCCGAGGAGGCGCCCCAGGTCCTGCACCGGCACGTGGCCGCCGCCCCAGGCCAGGAGCGGCCCGCCCTGGCTGGTGGGAAGCCGCGCCAGCTCCACCTCGGCGGCACCGTGCACCTTGGCGATGGGGAGGCCCACCACCTCCTCGCCCACCCGCACCAGCAGCACCGACTGCACCGCCACGGTGAGGGGCAGCCGCAGCAGGAAGCGGCTGCCGGCGCCGGGGGTGCTCTCGATCCCCAGCGTGCCGCCCACCGCCTCCACCACCCGCTTTACCGCGTCCATGCCCACGCCGCGCCCGGAGACGTCGGTCACCACCTCGGCGGTGGAGACGCCGGGCAGGCAGGCCAGCATGAGCGCCTCCCGGTCGGAGAGCGCCGCCGCCTGCTCGGGAGGGATCGCCCCCCGGGCCACCGCCGCCTCGCGGAGCTTCCGCGGGTCCATGCCCCGGCCGTCGTCGGCAATTTCCAGGATCACGCGGTCCCGCTCGCGGCGCGCCGAGACGGCGATGCGGCCTGTGGCGGGCTTCCCGACCAGGAGCCGGAGGTGGGGCGGCTCCAGGCCGTGGTCCACTGCGTTACGGACGAGGTGCAGGAGCGGGTCGCCCAGCTCCTCCAGGATGGCCCGGTCGATCTCGATCTCGGCGCCGGCCACCGCCACCTCCACCTGCTTGCCGGTCTTGCGCGCCAGGTCGCGCGCCGCCCGCGGCAGCCGGTCGGTGGCCACCGCCAGGGGCGTCATGCGCACCGACATCACCTTGCCGTGCAGCTCCTTGACGATGCCGTGGAGGCGGTCCACCCCCTCCTCGTGGGCGCGGCGCTGCGGCTGCGGGAGCATCCTCCCCACCTCGCGCAGCCGCGCCGTGGCCAGGATGAGCTCGCCCACCGTGTCCAGGAAGTAGTCGAGCAGCTCGGTGCGCACCCGCACCGTGCGCGGCCCCTCGGCCGCCCCGGTCGGCGGCGGGGCCGGCGTGCCCGCCGGCGGCGTGGGCGGTGGTGCCTCGGCGCCGCCCCGGACCACCACCGAGGCCAGGTCGGAGATCTGGGACAGGGCCCGCTCCACCGCCTGCGGGCGCTCGGCCGACTCCAGCGCCACGTCGAGCCGCTTCCCGGGGATGCGGCCCGCCTTGAGGTCCTCGGGGGTGGGCGAGGAACCGAGGATCGTCCCCAGCCCCGCCAGCTTCTTCAGTACCAGGAAGGCCCGCACCGCCGGCACCGGGCAGCCGCCGGCGATCTCCACCCCCACCTCCAGCCGCCTCGGCGGCGCCACGGCCGGGGTGGGGAGCAGCTCCGCCGGCGCCGGGACCGCCGGCGGCTCGAGCGGGCGCTGGAGCGGGATGGGGACCGGCCCCGGGGGCGCCGCGGTGGCCGGCGCGCGCAGGGCGGCGGCGGCCTCCCCGAGCCGCTCCAGCAGCCTGGGGTCCGGATCGGTGGGGGCGTCGCCGCCCGCCGCCACCACCAGGGCCTGCAGGCCGTCGGCCGCCAGGAGCAGCGCGTCCACCACCTCGGCCGGGACCTTGCCACCCTGGCCGCGCAGCGATCCCAGCAGGTCCTCCACCCGGTGGGCCAGCCGGGCGATGCCGTCGAACTGCATGGCCGCGGCCATGCCCTTCACGCTGTGGGCGTGGCGGAACATGGCGTCCACCACCGGGGTGGTGTCCCCGCCCTCCCGTCCGGCGCGCTCCAGCCGGACCAGGTCGGCCGCCAGCGCCTCGAGATGCTCCCCGGCCTCGGAGACGAACAACCCGAGGTATTTCCCCATGTCCACCGGGCACCCCCGGTTGCGCCCTATCTGGCCCGGCCGTCTGCGCGGCCAGGCGCGGCAAAGCCGCGCCCGCGCGCGAGTGCGCGCGTAGCAGGGGTGGGGAACATGGTCTAGGCCTCGCCCAGGACCTTCTTCACCACCGAGAGGACGTCCTCCGACTTGAACGGTTTCACGATGAAGTCGCTTGCGCCGGCCTCGATGGCCTCCATCACCAGCGACTCCTGGCCCAGGGCGCTGCACATGACGATGACGGCCCTGGGGTCGCCCTTGATGATCTCCCGCGTCGCCTCGATGCCGCTCTTGAAGGGCATCACGATGTCCATGGTGGTGAGGTCGGGGCGGAGCTCCTTGTACTTCTCCACCGCCTCCAGGCCGTTGGCGGCCTCGCCCACCACCTCGAAGCCGCCGCCCGAGAAGATGTCCTTGATCATGTTGCGCATGAAGATGGCGTCGTCGACCACCAGGACTTTCTTCGGCATGGGCATCGGCGTCCTTCCCTCGCGCGCTCGCCGCCCGAGGGTGCTGTCACGTTACCACCGGTTTCCAGCGCCGAACAAGAACGGGACCGGCGGCGAAATCGCCTGGTGGGAGGGCTTCCCACCCCGGGCGCGCCGCCGGCTACCGCCCACCGAAGAGCGCGCGCGACTGAGACGCCAGCGCGTCCGGGTCGAGCACGGTCACGGCGGCGCCCCCCGCGCTGACCACCCCGCGCGCCACCGGGCCGGCCCCGCCGCGCTCCGGCGGCCCGAGCGCCTCCACCCCCAGTACCGCCTCGATGAGCAGGCCCAGGGCGCGCCGGTCGCGGTCCAGCACCACCACCTGTCCCTGCCCGGGGGAGAGCGCCTGCGGCGGCAACCCCACCAGCGGCGCCAGGTCCACCACCGCCACCACCCGCCCGCGCAGATTCATGGCCCCGCGCACCGCCTCGCTGGTCCGGGGCACCCGCGCGAAGGGCGGCTGGGGGGTGACAACCTCGCGCACCGCCTCCAGCGGGAGGGCGAAGCGCTCCCCCCCGGCTCGGAAGAGCACGTGGCGCGGGTCGGCGGCGGCCATCGCCGCTACCCCAGCACGACAGGCGCGGCGAAGACGCGCCCGCGCGCGAGTGCGCGCGCAGCGGGGGTGGGGGCCCCGACGTCACGGGCGAGCGCAGGGGCAGGCGGATGAGCCTGCCCCGGAGCGAGCGGGGGGCCCGGGGGGGCCGCAGGCCCCACCCGGCAGGAAGACGACACCGCAGGTGTTCTCGAATCGCGGACCATGGTTCAGGCCCGATCGAGGCGGAAGCGCGACACCACGCTCTGCAGCTCCAGGGAGAGGTTCAGGAGCTCCTGGGCCGCGCTCGCCATCTGCGACACGGCCGCGGTCTGCTCCACGATCACCTTGCGGACCTGCTCGGTGGAGGTGGCGTTGGAGGTGGCCACGTCGGAGATGTGGTCCATGGCCTGGACCATGTCGGCCGACCCCTGCAGCTGGTCGCGGGCGGCCTGGGAGATGACCTTGACCTTGTCGGCCCCGGTGGCGGCCACGGTGGCGATGGCGTCCAGGCCGCGGATGATCCCGTCCAGGTCCTCCCGCCCCTCGCCCAGCTCGGATACCGACGCGCGCATGGCCTGGACCACGCTGGCGGCCCGGGCGGAGATGTCGGCGGCCACGCTGGAGATCTGCTCGGCGGAGCGGCCGGCCGACTCGGCCAGCTTGCGGACCTCCTCGGCCACCACCGCGAAGCCGCGCCCGTACTCGCCGGCGCGGGCGGCCTCGATGGTGGCGTTGAGGGCCAGCAGGTTGGTCTGCTGAGCCACCGAGGTGATGGCCTCCACGATCTTGGTGATCTCCTTGGTGCGCTCGCCGAAGGCGAAGACCTGCTCGCTGGCCGCCTCGATGCGGGCGAAGACCTTCTTCACCTTCTCGCCGGCGAGCCGCGCCGCCTCGCCGCCGCTGGCGGCGCCCGAGGAGGTCTCGGCCGAGGCCCGGGCCGCCTCCTCGGCGCTGCGGGCGGTGCGCTCGATGGAGGCGGCGATGTCGCCGATCACCTTGGAGGTGCGCTCCACCAGCCCCGACTGCTCCTCGGCGCCGGCGGCGATCTTCTCCATGGAGTGGGCCACCTCGTCGGTGGAGGCGTTGACGTCCTCGGCGCTGGTCTGCAGCTCGTTGGCGCTGTCGGCCACCGACTGGGCGGTGCGCTGGATGCGGGAGACCAGGTCGCGCAGGTTCTCCTGCATGGTGCGGATGGCCTCGGTGAGGTCGTCGATCTCGTCGTGGAGGTTCTTCTGCTCCTCGGAGAGGACGCTCTTGGAGAGGTCGCCGCGGCTGATCTCCACCGCCGAGGCCTTGAGCCGGACGATGCGCGAGACCCGGGCGATGGCCACGGTGAGGCCCCAGCCCATGGCGATGGTGAAGCCCAGCACGATGGCCGCCGCCCCCAGCGCCGTCGGCACCCGGGCGGAGATGGCGGGGATGGCGAAGAGCAGCACCACGCCCACGATCAGGTAGGAGACCAGGATCTTGATCTGCAGCGAGACCGTGAGCGCTCCGGGGGTGGAGGGGAGCGGCCGCGAAGGCGCCTCGGCGGCGCGCCCCCGCAGCGCCACCAGGTGCGGCGAGGCGTCGCTCCAGCGCGCCGACGGGCGCGTCGACGGCCGATCTCCCGATGCGCCTCGTGCCAAGACCGGAACCCCTTGTGCGGTGGCCCGCTACGGCGCGGACCCAGCTCGATCCTACGTCCTCGGGGCCCCAAGTCAAAGAAGGCCGGACCCGGCCGCGGGCGAGCGCAGCTGGTCGTACCCCGCCCGGCGCGGCCGGTAGCGGCCGCCGCCGGGGCGGGCCACCTGAACCCCGCGCCCCGCCACCACGCTCCCCACCACCGAGAGCCGCTCGCCGGCCCGGTGCGCCGCGGCCAGGGCCTCCCCCAGGCGCCCCACCGGGACGGTGCACAAGAGCTCGTAGTCCTCCCCGCCGGAGAGGGCCGCCGCCCAGGGGTCGCGGGCGCGCCGGGTGGCGGTCTGGTAGGCCGGGGAGAGCGGCAGCTCCGCCAGGCGCAGGCTGGCCCCGACCCCCGAGGCGCGGCACAGGTGGCCGAGGTCCTGTACCAGGCCGTCGGAGACGTCGATGCAGGCCGTGGCGATCCCGCACAGCGCCCGGCCCAGATCGAGCCGCGGCCGGGGGCGGCGCTGCCGGGCGGCCAGCGCCGGCGGCGCGCCGGGCGCGAGCCCCAGGGCGGCGTCCCCGAGCGTGCCCGAGACCATCACCGCGTCGCCCGGCCGGGCCCCGGACCGGGTCAGGGGCCGGCGGACCGCCCCCACCACCGCCACGGTGAGGGAGAGGTCGCGGGCGCGGGTGACGTTGCCCCCCACCACCGCCACCCGGTAGCGCCGGGCGCAGGCGGCGAGGCCCCGGCCCACCCGGACCAGCCAGGCGGGGTCGCGGCCGCGCGGGACCGCCAGGGCCGCCAGCGCCCACAACGGGCGGCCGCCCATGGCCGCCAGGTCGGAGAGGTTCACCGCCAGCGCCTTCCAGCCCACGTCCTCGGGGGCCCAGCCGCGGCGGAAGTGCACCCCCTCCACCACCGCGTCCACCGCCAGCAGCAGCCGCTCCCCCCGGGGCGCCTCCACCACCGCGGCGTCGTCACCGATGCCGAGGCGCACCCCCTCGCCCCCCGGCGGCAGCCCGCGGGTGAAGCGCTCGATGAGCTCGAACTCGCCGACCGTTCGCGCCGGCCGCCGGCCGCCGCCGGCCGGGGCCTTCGCGCCAGGCCGGCCGCGGCTCATCGCCCGGCGGCCACCGCGCTCTGGCCGACGGCGCCGGCGGGAGCCACCGCCCCCGCCGCGGCGTGCAGCGGCAGCACCATGGTGAAGGTGGTGCCCCTCCCCACCTGCGACTCGACCGTGACCTCGCCGCCGTGGGCCTCCACGTAGCTCTTCACGATGGCGAGGCCCAGGCCGGCGCCGCCGTACTCGCGGGTGGAGGAACTGTCCACCTGGTAGAAGACGTCGAAGACGCGCGGCAGGTGGTCGGCGGCGATGCCGATGCCGCTGTCGGCCACCGTGACCCCCACCTTCTCGCCGGGGAGCGCCTTGCCCTCCAGGGTCACCTGGCCGCCGGCGGGGGTGAACTTCACGGCGTTGTTCACCAGGTTGATGAGGCACTGCCGCACCTTCTCCCGGTCGCAGTGCACCCGCGGCAGGGCGCTCGGCTCCCAGGCCACCTTGAGCCCCCTCTTGCGGGCCAGGGGCATCACCGTGGCCACCGCGTCGCGCATCACCTGCCCCAGGTCCACCTCCTGGATGACCAGCTTGACCCGGCCCGCCTCGATCTTGGAGATGTCGAGGATGGAAGTGATGAGCTGCAGCAGGTTCTCCCCCTTCTCCATGATGATGCCAAGGTACTCGCGCTGCTCGGCGGTGAGCGGGCCGCCCAGCCCCTCCAGCATCATCTCGGAGTAGCCGATGACGCTGGTGAGCGGGGTGCGCAGCTCGTGGCTCATGGTGGCGAGGAAGTTGGACTTGAGGCGGTCCAGCTCCTTCAGGGCGCGGTAGGAGTCCTCGATCTGCCGGTTCTTCTCCTGCAGCTCGCGGTAGCTCTCCTGGACCGCCTCGATGTGCAGCCGCGCCGTGAGCAGGTTCTTGTGGCCGGTGAAGACCAGCACGTCGAGGAGGTCGCCGAAGTGCTTCAGGATCTTCTCCGCCATGGGCTGCGGCACGCGGCGGATCTTGGTGAGGTACCCGGAGGCGGCCTTCTCGTCGAAGTCGCTGGAGATGCCGGTGAGGGTGCTCGGCAGGTTGACCAGGTCGTCGGGCACGAAGGGGCCGAAGACGATGCGCCCCACCACGTCCCCCTCGTACAGCACCGGCTGCACCACGTAGCGGCACCCGGAGAAGCAGTCGAAGGTGGTGGGGACCGCCTCCTCTTCCACCGGATCGCTCTTCACCCTTCCCACGGTGGCGATGCACTGGGAGCGGCCGTCCGGCTTCTGCCAGATGTAGCCGCAGAAGTCGGCGTTGCCGACCTTCACGTCCACCAGCTTGTTGCCGGCTGCGTCGAAGACCTTGAGCCCGACCCGGTACAGCTCCGCGAACGACTGGCAGACCTCGGTGAAGCTCTTGAGATCCAGCAGGTCGCCCAGCGGGATCTGGGCCTGGAGCACCGATGGCGGCAGGGTCATCGGGCCGCCCCCGCCGGCGGCGCGCCCCCCATGGGAGGCGTGCGGACGCCGCGCATGTCCACGTGGGCGAAGATCAGGCCCAGGAACTCCTGCTCGCCGATCTTCCACCGGGCGGTGAGGCCGAGGCGCTGGTCCAGGCTGCGGTAGGTGAGTTGCAGGAGCGCGTGCAGCGTCTCCAGCACCCCCTCGCCGCGAATGGCCACCGCCGGCACCACGATCGGGTTCACCACCTGCCGCAGGTCGGCGAAGTCGTCGTCCCTGAGGTCGGGGAGGTCCATCTTGTTCTTCTGGATGACGATGGGGAGGGACTTTGGTTCCAGCCCGTTCGCCTCCAGGTTCTTCAGCATGTTGTTCCAGTAAGCCAGGGTGGCGGCGGCCTCGGAGCGGCGGCCGTCGGCGACGAAGGCCACCGCGTCGGTCCCCTGCAGCACGATGCGCCGGGTGGACTCGTGCATCACCTGACCGGGTACCGTGTACAGCTTGAGCTTCACCTTCACGCCGCCGGCGGTCCGGAAGAACACCGGCATCATGTCGAAGAACAGGGTCCGGTCGTCCTTGGTGTCGAGCGTCATGAGCCGCCCGCGCACCTTGGGGTCGATCTTGTGGAACAGGGCCTGGAGGTTGGTGGTCTTTCCGGAAAGCGCAGGGCCGTAGTAGACGACCTTGACCGCGATCTCGCGGGTTTCGTTGTTGATCTGGACCATGCGGTCGTTCCCGGGTCCGGAAAGTGTATCGCCAGCGCGGACCCTCAATCTACCTCATCGGGGGGTGCGGTCCATCTCGTGAGGGAGGGACACGGGCGTCTCCCACCCCGCGCGGGTCCCCGGGGCGCGTGCTCGGGCGCGATCTCGGGGCGCACGGCGCGGAGGTGCCAGGCCGTCCCGCGGAGCGCGAGGCCGCCCCTGGCAGCCTACGCGGCTCGCCGGAGCAGGAAGAACTCGTAGCCGAACCAGCCCAGGTTCTCCCGGAACATCGCGAACTCGCGCCGCTCGGCCCTGGCGGCCTCCTCGGCATCGGGGTCGCCTGGATGGCGAGACAGCACCTCGTTCATCCGCCGCTCCAGCGGATCGACGTACGCCGTCCAGCCCTCCGCGGGGAGGGTGAAGTGGTCGAGCGGAGTGAACCCGGCCCGCCGGGCCAGCGCGAGGTTCCCC
>DASRTO010000693.1:0-2089 GCA_035655915.1 Anaeromyxobacteraceae bacterium | reverse complement strand
GCGGCCCACCATGAGCCCATCGCCCAGGATGCGGCGGGCGTCGGCGGGGGGGAGGTCCTCGTCGCCGAGGTGCACCCCATCGGCGCCGGCCAGGAAGGCCAGGTCGGCGCGGTCGTTCACGATGACCAATGCCCGGCCGGCGGCCAGATCCACCACCCTGCGGGCGGCGACGAGGAAGGCCCCGCTGGGAGTGGTCTTGAGGCGCACCTGCACCACCGAGGCGCCACCGTCGAGGGCCGCCGCGGCGCCGCCGACCGGGTCCTCGTCGCCCACGATGGCGTAGAGGCCTCGCAGCCGTTCGAGCCGCCGCCGGCGATCGAGGCTCTCGGGGAGGCGCACGGGCGGAACGCCTAGCACGCGCTTGACGCCCCCGCAAGCCGCGCATATTTTCCGGGCCTCGCGAAATCCGGAAGGGAGCTCATGAGCGACATCGAGAACAGGCTCGTCGACAAGCGGGTGGCCGAGCGCTACCTGAGGAAGGGACAGCTCGACGAGAAGGAGTACGAGCGCCATCTCAAGTCCCTCAAGGACCTCGCCGACGAGGCCGTGCCGGTGGAGTCCGAGATGGAGCACGTGGAGGGCCCGGAGGAGAAGAAGGGCGGCCAGAAGGGGTAGCCGGTGCCGCCGCGCCCGCGGGCTCTGCCATCGAGCTGGGGGGGCCCTCCGGGCCCCCCCAGGCTCCCCGCTCGCTCCGGTGCAGCCTCACCCGGCTGCCCCTGCGCTCGCATCCTCGCCGCGCTCCTGCCCGCCACCGCGCTCCTGCCCGCCGCCTTGGGGCAGGGGGCGCTCCCCCGTGCCGAGCCGCGGCCGGCCGCCGAGCGCCGCACGCCGGTGGTGGCGGCGGTGGAGCGCACCCGGGCGGCGGTGATCAACGTCTCGGCGGAGGAGCTGGTCCGCTACCGCGTTCCCTCGCGGGCAGGCGACCCCTGGGCCGACCTGCTGGGCGGCTTCTTCGAGCGGCCGCGCTACCGGCAGGGCTATGCCGTCACCTCGCTGGGTTCGGGGGTGATCGTCTCACCGGAGGGGTACGCCCTCACCAACGCCCACGTGGTGGAGCGGGGCGCCCGCTTCCGGGTGGGGCTGCTCGACGGCCGCGAGCTGCCGGCCAAGGTGGTGGGCACCGACCCGTCCACCGACATCGCCGTCCTCAAGGTGGAGGCCTCCGAGCGGCTGCCGTTCCTCGCCCCCGGCCACTCCGACGACCTCCTCATCGGGGAGACGGTGGTGGCCATCGGCAACCCCTTCGGCCTTTCCCACACCGTCACCACCGGCGTGGTCTCGGCCGTCCGGCGCAACGTGGATTCGGGCGACCGGGCCCTGTTCGACGTGATCCAGACCGACGCCTCCATCAACCCCGGCAACTCCGGCGGCCCGCTCCTGAACATCCAGGGACAGCTCATCGGCATCAACACCGCCATCCTGGGGGAGCGTAGCGCCGGCATCGGCTTCGCCGTCCCCGTCGACCGGGCGGTGCGCGTGGCCGAGGACCTCATCCGCCACGGCGAGGTGCGCGAGAGCTGGATCGGGCTCTCGGTCACCGACCGCCCCGCCCCCGGCTCCGACGTCATCAACGACCGGCGGGTGCGGGTGGCGGTCACCGAGGTGGAGGCCGGCTCTCCGGCGCAGGCGGCCGGGGTGCGGGCGGGGGACGTGATCGAGTCGGTCGACGGCCAGCCGGTGGGGAGCGCCGCCGAGTATCGCTTCCGGGTGCGGGACGTAGCGGTGGGCGGGCAGGCGCGGCTGGGCCTGGCCCGGGACCAGGCGCGCCTCGCGGTCTCGGTGAAGGCCGTCGAGGCGCCGCTGGATCGGGTGGAGTCGCTGGTGCAGCGCCGCACCGGCCTGGAGCTCGCGGAGCACGGCACCGGCGACCGGCGCGCCGTGACGGTGCGCGCGGTCCGCCGCGGCAGCCCGGCGGCCGCCATGGGGGTCGAGGCCGGCGACCGGATCCGCGAGGTGAATTCCCGCGAGGTCTCCACCCTGGCCGAGTTCCGCCGCGCGGCGCAGCGGGCGCGGCGTTCGGGACGGCTGGTGCTGCTGGTGCAGCGCGGCTACCTGGCGGAGCGGCTCGCCTTCGAGTTCGAGTAGCGCC
>DASRTO010000692.1:0-2871 GCA_035655915.1 Anaeromyxobacteraceae bacterium | reverse complement strand
GATGGGTTCTTGAAGAGGTCGTCGGCGACGGTGTCGGTGTCGTAGGGCCAGGTGTTGGCGGCCACGATGAAGCCGGCCTGGACGAAGAACAGGATCAGGAACAGGTTCAGGAACTGGTAGTTGATGCGCTGCCACCACGGCACCACCGCCGGCTTGGGCGGGCGCTTGAGCCTGGCCTCGAAGCGGATCCCCGAGCCGAACTCCACCCGCACCGCGCCCGAGGCTGGCACCGCCACCGCGTAGGCGCCGTCGATGGCGGCGTCGGGGCTGGCCTTGCGCTCCTTCACCAGCTGCGACAGGGGCGTCCTCGCCCCGCGCTCCGCCAGCTCGCCGGTCATGCCGCGGGCGAAGGTCACCCGGTACTCGTGCTCCTCCCAGCGCAGCACCGGGAACTCCGGAACCGGCAGGCCGGCGGCGGGGATGAGGAAGTGGCACTTCTCGGTCTCGCCCACCAGCACCGGGCTCTTCGGGTGCACGAAGGTCCCGGCGTCGAGCAGCGTGCCCCCCCACAGGAAGCGCAGCTCGGCGCCCACCTCCTGGCCGGAGGGCTCCTCGGGCTCGGCGCGGGCCTTCTTCTGGACCCGGTGCACCACCGGTGGCTCCCCGCGGGCGGGCGCGAGCCTGGCCTTGGCCACGCGCGCGGCCGGCGCCGGGGCGGGCCGCGGCGGCGCGGTCTCCTCCGGAGGCGCCTCGTCCACCGGGACGTCGTCGAGGGCGCGGCCGGCCGCCGGGGCGGCCGCCGCGGTCTGGGCGGCCGCCGGGGTCTGGGCCGCCGCCGGGGCGGCCGGCGCCACGGCCGCGGGGGCGGGCGGTTCGAAGAAGGCCGGGGGCGGCTCCTCGGGGAGGGCGCGGTCCCCGGGAATGCGCTCGGCCCCGGTGGTCTCGTCGAAGCGTCCCTCCCGCGGCGCCGCCGAGGCGGCGGCCGCGGCCGGCGCGCCCGGGCGGGGGGCCGCGGCGCCGCCGTCGGCTACCACGATACGCAGCCCGCCCACGGCGATCTCGTCCCCGGTCCGGAGCGGGGCGCGGCTCACCTTCTTGCCGTTGACGAAGGTCCCCTCGGCGCTCCCCATGTCGATGATGGAGACCGAGCCGTCGGCCGCCACCTCGATGACCGAGTGGATGCGCGAGACCCGCTCGTCGTCCAGGCACAGGTGGGCCGAGGCCAGGCGGCCGATCTTGATGATGTCCCGGGAGAAGGACTCCGAGCGGAGCAGGTCCGCGCCGCGGAACACCTGGAGCGTGAGGGGCGTCGCCATCGGGCCTCTTACAGGTCGTCGGGCGCGAGCAGCACCTTCTCGCGCCAGTCCTCGCGGATCTTGATGAGGTTGGAGTGCTGCACCTTCTTGCGCGCCTCCACGTACTCGCCGTCGGGGCGGGTCAGGTCGCCCTGGATGGTGTCGTCCTCGAAGTTGATGACCGTCTTCTTCTCGTACTCCACCTTGGGGGCCGGGGCCTCCTTCTTGGCCTGGGCCTCCGCGAGGAGCGGCAGCGCCAGGGCCAGCAGCGCCAGGAGCCGTCTCATGGTCCCACCTCTGTCTGGAAAGCTTACCATCGTGATCTCCTGCTAGCGAGGCTTGGCCGGCGCGGGTGCCGGCGCCGCGGGTGCCGGGGGCGCCGCCGGCGCGGGCGAGGGCTTCCCCTTGCGGGCCGCCTCCTCGGCCTCCCGCTGCATCTGGCGCGCCGCCTCCTCGGCGGCCCGGTTCTGCGCCAGGATCTGGCCGCACTCCCGCTCCAGCGCCGGGGCCGGCGAATTCACCGCCGCCGCCGGTCCGATGCCGGACTGGTAGCGGCGGAACTCGGCGATGGCCGGCTCGCAGCGCCCGGAGAGCTTCATGAGCAGGAGCCCGCGATCGAGGTGCACCTCGGCGAGCTTCCCGCCCGAGAGCGACTCGGCCCGGTCGTAGGCCGCCGCCGCCTCGTCGGCCTTGTTGAGGTAGCGCAGGGCCACCCCCAGCGCCAGGTGCATCCGGGCGTCCTTGGGGTCGACCTCCAGGACCTTGCGGGCCTCGGCCGCCACCGTCTCCCAGGCCTG
Organism: Anaeromyxobacteraceae bacterium; assembly: GCA_035655915.1. GTDB lineage: Bacteria > Myxococcota > Myxococcia > Myxococcales > Anaeromyxobacteraceae > DASTPH01. Next base: position 839 of record DASRTO010000692.1, on the reverse strand, counting down.
GGCCGCCAGGGCCTGGCGCAAGAGCCCGTAGCGGGCCGGCAGGTAGCCGGGGCGGAGCGCCAGCGCCTTGCGGTACTGCGCCGCCGCCGCGGCAGCGTCCCCGCGGCGCGCCATCCCTTCGCCCAGGAAGAAGACCACCTCCGGGTCGTCCGGGTCGAGCTTCTGGGCCCGGAGCGCCAGGAGCTCCGCCAGGTCGGCGTTCCCGCGGTCGAGCGCCACCCGCATCATCACCTTGTGGGCCCCGGGCGCCTTGGGGTCGCGCTGTAGCGCCTCGCGGGCCAGCCGCCAGGCCTCGTCGAGCTGGCCGGCGGAGCGGTAGAGCGCGGCAAGGCGCACCCGGGCCAGGGCGTCGTCGGGGTGGCGCCGCGCCAGCTCGGCGTACTCCTTTGCCGCGGCGCGCGCGTCGTCGGCGGGCTCCTCCAGGAGCGCCAGGTTCAGGGCGGCCTCCCCCAGCGAGGGGCGGAGCGACACCGCCCGCCGGTAGGCGGAGGCGGCGGCGGAGGCCTGCCCCTGCCGCTCCAGCGCCACCCCCAGGTTGAACCAGGCCTCGGGGAGGTCCTGGGCCTCGGTGACGGCGCGCCAGCGGCGCTCCTGCGACTCCCAGTCGACGGCGGCGCCCTTGCGCTGCTCCTGGTAGGCCGCCACCGCCTCCTCGAAGAGGCGTTGCGCGCGCGGGGTGGGCCCGGCTGCGGCGGCGGGCTTGCCGGCAGGCTCGGCGGTCGCGGCCGGGGCGGCCGGCGCCGCCGCCTCGCGGGCGGCCGGGGCCGGAGGCCGGGTGGCGGCCTGGGGGCCGCCGCAGGCGGCCAGCGCCAGCGCGGCCCACAAGGGGATCGGGAGCG
>DASRTO010000691.1:0-1532 GCA_035655915.1 Anaeromyxobacteraceae bacterium | reverse complement strand
CCCCGGACGTGCCCGGCCTTGGAAAGCGTGTAGGCGCCGGCCATCATGAACATGGTCCCGTACATCTGGATCTGGGCGTCGAAGGTCCAGGCGTGCGGCGCGTCGAAGAACCGCCGGGAGGTGATCTCCCAGACCATGAGGACGGTGAGCGACACGATGAGCCAGGAGAAGAGCTGGCCCACCCAGGTGCTGATCTTGTCGATGGTCAGGAGAACCTTCTGCATCGTTGCCTTCCCGTGGGGGGTGCGGACCGAAGAATCGGCCGTCCGGCTGGGAAGGCCGGACGGCCGACCTGGGGGCGATCTCAGGCCTTCTTCTGGGGGAAGAAGTGGTTCAGCGCCATCTTCATGTCCACGTTGGTGTCGGCCCCCCAGCGTGCGGCGCGGGCGGCGAAGACCCTCTGCGACTCGAGCACCTTCTTGAACATGGGATCGGCCGCGGCCTTCTTGGCGACGATCTGGTCCCAGACCTCGAGCTGCCTCTTCAGGATCGCGTCGGGGGTCTTGTAGAACTTCACCCCGTGATTCTTCTGGAGGTCCTCGTAGTCCGCCGAGTAGCGGTCCATGGCCTTCCACGCCATGTCCGCGGAGGCCGCCTCCACCGCGTAGGCGATGATGGCCTTCAGGTCCCCGGGGAGGGAGTCGTACCGCTTCCGGTTGAAGGTGATCTCGAACCCCTCCGAGCTCTGGTGGTAGCTCTGCAGCATGCAGACCTTGGAGACGTCGGCGAAGCCCAGTGCCTTGTCCGAGGAGGCGTTGTTGAACTCGGCGGCGTCCAGCAGGCCCCGGTCCATGGCTGGCACGATCTCCCCGCCCGGGAGCGCGTTCACGGCGCAGCCCAGCGCCGTGAAGACGTCGATGCAGAGCCCCACGGTGCGGAACTTGAGGCCCTTCAGGTCCTCGACCTTCCTGATCGGCTTCTTGAACCAGCCGAGCGGCTGGGTGGGCATGGGGCCGTAGGCGAAGGAGACCACGTCGATGTTGATCCCCTTGTAGATCTCCTGGAGCAGCTCCTTGCCGCCGCCGTACTTGTGCCAGGCGAGCAGCATGTTGGCGTCCATGCCGAAGGCCGGGCCCGAGCCCCACAGCGCCAGGGCCGGGGCCTTGCCGTAGTGGTAGACGAGCACGCCGTGGCCGCCGTCGAGCGTGCCCTTCGAGACCGCGTCCAGGAGGTCGAAGGGCTTCACGACCGCGCCGGCCGGGAGCACCTCGATCTTGAGGCGCCCGCCCGTCATCTCGTTCACCTTCTTGGCGTAGTCGAGGGCGTACTCGTGGAAGATGTCCTTGGTGGGCCAGGTACTCTGCCAGCGCAGGTTGATTGGCGCCTGGGCCATGTGGATGGTGGGCAGCGCCGCCGCCGCGGCGGCGCCGGTGGCGCCGACCGCCGCCTTCTTGAGGAAATCGCGCCGCGAAGACCTCGCCTGCTGGGACGTCAACGTCTTTTTCGCCTTCATGCTCGCTCCTCGTGTGGTGGTTGTAGCCGTGAAACCCCCCCACATCGCCGCTGAACGGTGCATCCTAGGGTTTCGTCGA
>DASRTO010000690.1:0-4602 GCA_035655915.1 Anaeromyxobacteraceae bacterium | reverse complement strand
CCGTCGAGCCCCAGCGTCTGGGCGGAGACCCCCTCCGGCAGCTGGACCGGCAGGACGCCCATGCCCACCAGGTTGGCACGGTGGATGCGCTCGAAGGAGCGGGCCACCACCGCCCGCACCCCGAGGAGCGCCGTCCCCTTGGCGGCCCAGTCGCGGGAGCTGCCGGTGCCGTACTCCAGGCCGGCCAGGACCACGAGGGGGGTGGCGGTCTTCTCGTACTCCAGCGCCGCTTCGTAGATGGAGAGGCGCTGCCCCGAGGGCTGGTGCACGGTGACGCCGCCCTCGACGTCCGGGACCATCAGGTTCTTGATGCGCACGTTGGCGAAGGTCCCGCGCACCATGACCCGGTCGTTGCCGCGGCGGGAGCCGTAGCTGTTGAAGTCGCCGGGGGAGACCCCCTGGGCGACGAGGTAGCGGCCGGCCGGCGAGGCGGGGGCGATGGCCCCGGCCGGGCTGATGTGGTCGGTGGTCACCGAGTCGCCGAGGATGGCCAGGGCCCGCGCCCCGGTGACGTCCCGCGGCGGCGGCGCCTGGCCGAAGAAGTAGGGCGGCTCCTGGATGTAGGTGGAGCGGGGATCCCACTGGTAGAGGATGCCGCCCTTCACCGGCATCTCGTTCCAGCGCGCGTTGTGCGAGAAGTCGGCGTAGTTCCGCCGGTAGGCCTCCGGCTCGGTGGCGGCGGCCAGGAGGTCGGCCACCTCCTGCGTCGTGGGCCAGACGTCGCGCAGGAAGACCGGCTTCCCGTCGCGCCCCGTGCCCAGCGGCTCCTTGACCAGGTCGAGGTCGACCCGGCCGGCCAGGGCGAAGGCCACCACCAGCGGCGGGCTCATGAGGAAGTTGGCCTTGACGCTCTGGTGGACGCGGGCCTCGAAGTTGCGGTTGCCGGAGAGCACCGCCGCCGCCACCAGGTCGCCGTCGGCGATGGCCTTCTCCACCGCCGGCTCGAGCGGGCCGGAGTTGCCGATGCAGGTGGTGCAGCCGTAGCCCACCACCTGGAACCCGAGCCGATCGAGCGAGGCCTGCAGCCCGGTCTCGGCCAGGTAGTGGCTCACCACCCGCGAGCCCGGCGCCAGCGAGGTCTTCACGTGACGCGGGACCGAGAGCCCCTTCTCCACGGCCTTGCGCGCCAGCAGGCCCGCCGCCAGCATCACCCCCGGGTTGGAGGTGTTGGTGCAGGAGGTGATGGCGGCGATGACCACGTCGCCGTGGCCCAGCTCCACCTGGGCGCCCGTGCGCGAGGGCACCGGGTTGGGTGTGGGGCGATCGTCCACCATCTCCCGCTCGCTGGCGCTGGGCCGGGGGCCGGGGAGGCTGGCCGGGTCCTGCAGGCCGCCGCCCGGGCGGGCCAGCCCGTCGCGGGCGCGGACGCGCTGCGTGAGCTCGGCCGCCGACTTGCCGTAGCCGGTGGCGTCGGCGCGGGAGAGGAGATCCCGGAAGCGCTGCTTCAGGCCGGAGAGGGCCACCCGGTCCTGCGGGCGCTTGGGGCCGGCCACCGAGGGCTCGACGGAGGAGAGGTCCAGCTCCAGCACCGCGCTGTAGTCGCAGTCGCCGCGCCCGGGGACGCCGAAGATCCCCTGCGCCTGGCAGTAGGCCCGCACCGCGTCCACCTGCTCCTGGGAGCGCCCGGTCTGGGCCAGGTAGCGCAGCGTCTGCTCGTCCACCGGGAAGAAGCCGATGGTGGCGCCGTACTCCGGCGCCATGTTGGCGATGGTGGCCCGCTCCGGCACCGGAAGCCAGGCGGCCCCCGGGCCGTGGAACTCGACGAACTTCCCCACCACCTTGGCGCGGCGCAGCATCTCGGTGAGGGTCAGCACCAGGTCGGTGGCGGTGACCCCCTCGCGCAGGGCCCCGTGGAGGTACACCCCCACCACGTCCGGGGTGAGGAGCCCGGTGGGTTGGTCGAGCATGGCCGCCTCGGCCTCGATGCCGCCCACGCCCCAGCCCAGGACCCCCAGCCCGTTCACCATGGTGGTGTGGGAGTCGGTGCCCACCAGGGTGTCCGGGAAGAAGACCCCGTCCCGTTCGGAGACCACCGTGGCCAGGAACTCGAGGTTCACCTGGTGGCAGATGCCCATGCCCGGCGGAACGATGCGCAGCTTCTTGAAGGCCTGGGTGCCCCACTTGAGGAACGCGTAGCGCTCCCGGTTGCGCTCGAACTCCCGCGCCAGGTTCTCCTCCAGCGCCTCCGGGCTGCCGAAGGCGTCCACCTGCACCGAGTGGTCCACCACCAGGTCCACCGGCACGCGCGGCTCGACCCGGCCTGGATCCTTGCCGGCGCGGGAGAGGGCCGCCCGCATGGCGGCCAGGTCCACCAGCAGCGGCACCCCGGTGAAGTCCTGCAAGAGGACCCGCGACACCAGGAAGGGGATCTCCTCGGTGCGCTCGGCCCGCGGCTGCCAGGCGCACAGCGCCCGGACGTCCCGTTCGGTTACGCGCTTGCCGTCGAGGTTGCGCAGGAGGGACTCCAGCACCACCCGGATCGACACCGGGAGCCGGCCCACCGCGCCCAGGCCCTTCCGCTCCAGGGCCGGGAGCGAGAAGAGCTTCCCGGTGCGGCCCGCCCCGCGCTCGAAGGTGGAGAGGACGCCGAGGGGATCGCTCATGGCGCTCTTCTTACGCGGGCCGCGGCCGGGATCAAGGGACGAGACGGGTGCCGCCGGCGGCGCTATGTAAGGGAGGCGCCCGGCGCGAGGGAGGTCCGCATGCTGCCGTCGCAGCTCTACCGGCCGTCGCTCGCGCTGCTCACCGACTTCTACCAGCTCACCATGGCCTACGCCGCCTGGAAGGAGGGGGTGGCCGGGCGCGAGGCCTGCTTCGTGCTCTCCTTCCGGAGGAACCCCTTCGAGGGCGGGTTCGCGGTGGCGGCGGGGCTGGAGCACGCCGTGGACTACGTGGTGACCCACCGCTTCGAGCGGGCCGACCTCGACTGGCTGGGCGGGCAGGTGGGCCAGGACGGGCGGCCGCTCTTCGAGCCGGCCTTCCTCGACTTGCTCTCCGGCCTCCGGCTCACGTGCGACGTGGACGCGGTGCCGGAGGGGACCGCCGTCTTCCCGCACGAGCCGCTCTTGCGGGTGCGGGGGCCCATCATCCCCTGCATGCTGCTGGAGACGCCGCTCTTGAACCTCGTCGGCTTCCAGACCCTGGTGGCCACCAAGGCGGCCCGGGTATGCCTGGCCGCCCGCGGCAAGGCGGTGGTCGAGTTCGGCCTGCGCCGCGCCCAGGGGATCGACGGGGCCCTCTGCGCCAGCCGCGCCGCCTTCATCGGGGGCTGCGCCGGGACCTCCAACGTGCTGGCCGCGCGGCTCTACGGCATCCCGGTCACCGGCACCCACGCCCACAGCTGGGTGATGCTCTTCGACGACGAGCTCGAGTCCTTCCTGGCCTTCGCCCGGGCCATGCCGGCCAACTGCGTCCTCCTGGTGGACACCTACCGCTCGCTGGAAGGGGTGAAGAAGGCCATCGAGGCGGCCCGCTACCTGCGGTCGCGGGGGCGGGAGCTGAACGGCATCCGCCTCGACTCCGGCGACCTGGCCTGGCTCTCCGTCGAGGCGCGTCGCCTGCTCGACGAGGCCGGCTTCCCCAAGGTCGCCATCCTGGCTTCCAACGAGCTCGACGAGCACATCATCCAGAGCCTCGGGGACCAGGGGGCGGCCGTCGCGGTGTGGGGAGTCGGCACCCGCCTGGTGACCGCCCACGGCGATCCGGCGCTGGGCGGGGTCTACAAGCTCTCGGCGCTGCGCATGGGGCCTGCCGGGCCCTGGCGCCCGCGGGTCAAGGTGTCGGAGCAGGCGGCCAAGACCTCGCTGCCCGGCGTCCTCCAGGTCCGGCGCTACCGCGGCGAGGAGGGCTTCCTGGCCGACGTGATCTACGACGAGACCTCGGGCCTGCCCGAGGGACCGGAGATGGTCGACCCGGCCGACGTGACCCGGCGGCGCCGCATCCCCCCGGGAACGCCGGGCGAGGACCTGCTGCGGCCGGTGGTTCGCGGCGGCGAGGCGACGTGGCGGGCGCCGCCGCTGGCGGCGGTGCGCGAGCGGGCCAGGGACCAGCTCGAACAGCTGCACGCCGGCCTGAAGCGGTTCGTCAACCCCCATCAGTACCCTGTGGGCCTCGAGCGCGGCCTGTCCGAGCTGCGCACGCGCCTGGTGCTCGAGGCCCGCGGGGTCCCGGAGTGAGCCATGTTCCCGCGCGAGCTGCCGCTACCCCCCTTCCACGACCCCCGGAACGCCGGGCGCTGGTCGCACCGCCCCGACGCCCAGGCGCTCTTCGAGGCGGCCCAGGACTGGCGGGAGCGCCACGCCATCCGGCCCGCCGGCGACGACGCCTTCGACCTGCACCTCCTGCTCGTCGACGAACAGAAGGACTTCTGCCTGCCCGAGGGCTCGCTCTACGTGGGCGGGCGCAGCGGCCGGGGGGCGGTGGAGGACACGCGCCGGCTGGTGGAGTTCGTCTACCGGAACCTCGCCGCCATCACCCGCGTCACCGCTACGCTGGACACGCACCTCGCCTTCCAGATCTTCTTCCCCTCCTTCTGGGTGGACCGGGACGGCCAGCCGCTGCGGCCGCACCGGGTCGTCACCGCCGCCGAGGTGCGGCGGGGGG